>CANGSD010000012.1 GCA_947455875.1 Comamonadaceae bacterium | reverse complement strand
GGGATCTCGGTGGCCTCGTCAGTGATGCAGATGCTGTATCGCGACCACGTGATCAACCTGCTGGACACCCCCGGCCACAAAGACTTCTCCGAGGACACCTACCGGGTGCTGACCGCGGTGGATTCGGCCTTGATGGTGATTGACGCGGCCAACGGCGTGGAAGCCCAGACGCGGCGCCTGATCGAGGTCTGCCGCCAGCGCAATACGCCCATCATCACCTTCGTCAACAAGATGGACCGCGAGGTGCGCGAGCCGCTGGACATCCTCGATGAAGTCGAGCGCGAACTGGGCATGCCCTGCGTGCCCATGACCTGGCCAGTGGGCAAGGGCAAGAGCTTCGGCGGCATCATGAACCTGCGCACCGAGGCGATGACGGTGTTCGAGTCCGGCAGCGAGCGCCGGCCCCAGGATTTCGAAACCATTCCCCTTGGCGACGCCGACACGCTGCGCCAACGCTTCGCCAGCGAATACGACGCCGCCGCCGAGAGCATGGAGCTGGCCGCAGGCGCATCGCCCGCCTGGGACCACGCGGCCTTCCTGGCCGGCAAGCAGACACCGGTGTTCTTTGGCTCGGGCGTGAACAACTTCGGCGTGATGGAGGTGCTCGATGCGCTGGTCGATCTGGCGCCGCCGCCTCAAGCGCGCAAGAGTTCGCTGGTGGTGAACCGCCAGGTGGTGGAAAAGATCATCGAGCCGCAAGAGACCGCTTTTGCCGGCGTGGTGTTCAAGGTGCAGGCCAATATGGATGCCAACCACCGAGACCGCATCGCCTTCGTGCGCATGGCCTCGGGCCAGTACACGCCGGGCATGAAGCTCAAGGTGCAACGCACCGGCAAGGAGCTGCGGCCCACCTCGGTGGTGACCTTTCTGTCGCAGCGGCGCGAGGCGGTGGACGAGGCCTATGCGGGCGACATCATCGGCTTTACCACCCACGGCGGGGTGCAACTGGGCGACACCATCACCGACGGCGCCAACCTGCAATTCACCGGCCTGCCCTTTTTCGCGCCCGAGTTGTTCATGACCGTGCTTTTGCGCAACCCGCTGCGCACCAAGCAGCTGCAGCAGGGTCTGGCGCAGTTGGGTGAGGAAGGTGCGATCCAGGTGTTCAAGCCCGAGGCCGGCGGCGCGATGCTGCTGGGGGCGGTGGGCCAGCTGCAGTTCGAGGTGGTGCAGCACCGGCTGAAGGCCGAATACGACGCCGACATCCGCCTGGAAGGCTGCCAGTACACCGGCGCGCGCTGGATCACGGCGGACACGCCGGCCGAACTGCGCGCCTTCACCGACGCCTATCCGC
Organism: Comamonadaceae bacterium; assembly: GCA_947455875.1. Next base: position 9,998 of record CANGSD010000012.1, on the reverse strand, counting down.
AGCGCATGGCGCGCGATGCGGCCGATGCCCTGGCCTTTCTGTGCACCTCGCCCTATGACGTGCGGCTGGCGCAGGAGCGTTTCCCGAAGATTCACTTTCATCCGCTGCGCGAACACGCGGGGCTTGCGCTGCAGGCATGAGTCTGGGGGACATGAAGCCGCTGCACGTATGGCCGCTGGCCGATCGTCAGTCGCTGGTGGGCGTGCTGACCGACATCGACGACACGCTGACCACCGAAGGCGCGATCACCGCCGACGCGCTGCAGGCGCTGTCGGCGCTGCGCGAGGCGGGCCTGCATGTGATGGCGGTGACAGGTCGGCCCGTAGGCTGGAGTGAGCCCTTCGCACAGACCTGGCCGGTGCAGGCCATCGTGGCCGAGAACGGCGCGGTGGCCCTGGTGCGCGAGGCCGATGGCCGCCTGCGCAAGCTCTATCAGCAAGACGCCGCTACCCGCGATCGAAATTTCCGGCGCCTGCAAGACGTGGCCCACCAGATCGTGCAGACCGTACCGGGCGCCCAATTGGCACAAGACAGCGCCGGCCGCGAAACCGATATCGCCATCGACCACAGCGAATTCACGCAGCTGCCGCAGGCGCGCATCGAGCAGGTGGTGGCGATGATGCGCGCGCGCGGTCTGCATGCGACCGTGAGCTCTATCCACATCAACGGCTGGATTGGCGACCACGACAAGCTCTCGGGTGCGCGCTGGATCGTGCGCGAGCTGCTCGGGCGCGACCTAAACACCGAGATCGCACGCTGGGCCTATGTGGGCGACTCGACCAACGACGAGCGCATGTTTGCGCACTTTCCCCATGCGGTGGGCGTCGCCAATATCCAGCGCTTTGCCAGCGTGCTGCAGCACGCGCCGAGGTATGTGACCGCGGGCGAGCGCGGCGCAGGCTTTGCGCAGGTGGCGCGCGCCGTGCTGGACGCGCGCGCCTGAAGCCCCCTCAATTGGGCTTGGCCAGCCCCAGCTTCTCGATCAGGGCCTTCTCGGTGGCGAAGGTGTCCTGGGCGAACTTGGTATAGCCCGCCGAGCTCATGTAGATCGGCACCATGTCAAAGCGGGCCAGGGCCTGCACATAGCTGGGATCTTCCATGGCGCGCTTGAAAGCGTCGTGCAGGCGCTGCACCACCTCGGGTGGCGTGCCGCGCGGTGCACCAATGCCAAACGGTGAGTTCTGCACGATGTTGATGCCCAGCTCGCGCAGCGTGGGCGCATCAGGGAATTTCTCCAGGCGCTTATCGCCCCAGGTATTGAGCACGCGCAGCTTGCCCGCCGCGACCTGCGAGGCAAAGCCGGTGGAATCGGCGGCGGCCATGATGTTGCCGCCCAGGATGGACGCCATCAGGTCGGCACTGCCCTTGTAGGGAATGTGATTGAGCTGGATGCCCAGTTGCTGCGCGATCAGCTCGGTGGTCAGGTGCGGACTGGTCAGGGTACCGGTGGAGCCGTAACTGAGTTTGCCGGGATTGGCCCGCGCATAGGCCACGAAATCGGCCCAGGTCTTGATGGGGCCGTCGGTGGGCACGACGATGCCGAAGGCATAGCCGGTGACGTTCAGGATGTAGCTGATGTCCTTGACCGGATCCCAGTTGATCTTGGTGGTGTAGGGCAGTCGGAACACGCCCAGCGGGGTCTGGGCCAGGGTGTAGCCATCGGCCGGCACCGTCTGCAGCATGGTGGCGGGCAGCGCGCCGCCGGCGCCGGGCTTGTTGTCGATCACCACCGGCTGGCCCAGGATCTTGGCGGCGTTCTCGGCCAGCTGGCGCATGGTGATGTCGGTGGGGCCGCCAGCGGGGAAGGCGATGATCAGGCGTATCGGCCGATTCGGGAACGGGCCCGATTGGGCGAGCGCCTGGACGGCGGGAAAGGCGGCCGCAGCAGCGGCCAGTTGCACGAGTTGACGACGGCGCATGGGAAGTCTCCTGAAGACGTATGCCCAGATTGAACGGCCCGCGCACTGTCGCCGCAATCCGGGAACACCCCTGTCGCCGATGCGGCAACCGGATCTTCAGGGCCTACCGGCCGCCGCCAGGAGGTAACGCTCCATGACCGCCATCTCGGCGTCGGTGGGCGCGCCGGCGCCGGCGATCACGCCATAAACCTCACCGCCGAAGGAGGGCTGTGGATGACGCCCGTGCATACCCCAGCCGATCATCAGGTTCTCCAAGGGTGCGCTGACCAATTCGACGGTGCTGGTTTTGACGATCGCGGTGTTCACGCGCAGCGCCTGGCGCCCCGGCGCATACACCAGCGACATCACCAAGGGGACACCTGGCGTGGGGCGATCGGGACTGGTGAGATAGGACTGTCGACTGCCGGCGTCCTCCCAGCGCGCCTGCGGCAAGCCATGGACGAACGCCAGCTCCGAAAACCAGTAGCCGCCGGTGGTGCCGGCATGAAACACCGTGCCGGCCTGGTCCGAGCGGGACACGCTCACCACCGCGATGACGAAATGCGGGTCGGCCAGGTTGTAGGGGACGCGGTTGCGCGGGTTGGGGAAGGTGTCGCCGGGGATGACCTTCTTGCACCATAGGCCTGTGCAAGCCGGCGCCGAGAGATCGACGCGCTTGCGGCCACCATCGGTGCGCATCGTCGCAGGCCGCAGGGGCCCGCGATCGGGGCCGTCCTGGTTCATCCAATTGAGCATCTCCATCGCGTTGCCGGGGCTGGAGCCCCAACCGGAGTCGGCCACGGCGCGCACCGCCTCGCCCTCGCCTGCGGGTCGCCCCAGCATGAAGTCGGTGTAGCCGTCAGCCAAATCCCACTTGCAGGCGCGGTAGCGGGCGATCAGCGTGAGCGCGGCCTCGCGGGGCTGCGTCGCCGCGCGAACCACGGGATCCGCCAAAGCGTAGACCGTGCGCGCGGGCGGTAGCTGCTGGCCGGATACGCCGCTGGTGTAGGTCAGAGTGGCAACCGTATCGGGCAGTGGCGTGAAGCTGAATCGATCCTCGCCGTTCGCACCGGCCGGAATCACCAGCGTGGTCTTGTCGAAGTTGCCGCCCGCGTCGCTGGCAATCTGCAGGGTCACGGACTGCGCCAGATAGCCCCGCGCATACACCGCGATCTGCAACGCGCCGCCGGCTGCGACCGTCACCACATCGTCGAACAGCACCGCCTGCTCGATGCCCGCCACCGCCTTCAGCGGCCCCGCCACCAGCGGGTCGAGCGTGCGGTTCTGGTGCCAGCCGGGCACGTGGTTGATCGCGTGGTTATGCGCGCTCCAGTGGCTGCCGCCGATCCAGGTCTGCATCTCCACGCCCTGCGACACGCACAGGGTCACCATCCGGCGAAAGGCTTCCTGCCAACGCGGGTCGTCGATCGGCATACCGGTCTCGGTCAGGGCCAGGCGTGCGCCGTGCGTGCGGGCCCAGTCCAGCGCGATCTTCATGCGGTTCATACCGGTGTCGACCGTGAGCGGACCCTGCCCGAACACGGCGGTGTAGTCCTTGGCGACCTCCAGACCCCAATCGAATCCGGCGCCGTTGTTGTAGGCATCTAGATAGGCATGCACTTCATAGACCAGGTTGGGATAGGACAGCGGCCAGGCCGGGTTGTGTTCGGGCGTGAGCGTCATCGCGCCGCCCCAGGCATTGCCCGAGAGGTAGATACGCCCCTTGGGGTCGACCGCTTGGATCGCATCGATGGCAGCGCGCGCGAAGGCGGGCCAAATCATGCGATCCTCGCCACCGGTGGCCAGCGATTCCGTGACCTCGCCAGGGCGGGGAAGATCGTGTGGCTCGTTCATCAGGCCATAGCCTCCGAAGCCGGGATGGTCCTTCCAGCGCAGGGCCATGCGGCGCCAGACATCGGCGAAGGCGGCGGGCTTGAGCGAGGCGTTCGGCGCCAGCGCGAAGATGCGCTCGCGCACCTGGCGTTTATCAGCGGTGTAGGCATAGGCCAGCGGATCGTCCGGGCGGGTCAGACCCATCACCGAGCCATCGCTCTGATAAACGAAATCCTTGTAGCGGCAAAAGTTATGCAGATCCAGGATGCATCGCGCACCCGCTGCGGCGTGGGCATCGAGCGTCGCGTCGATGTAGCCAGCATAGACAGGATGCAGGGCGCCGGGCTCTCCGATCAATGCGCGCGCCTGGGCGTTGGCGACGGTATCCACCAACATGGGCTGCAGCAACTCCCACTGCAGCGGCAAGCGATTGCGGCCGAATCCGTTGGCGGCCATATAGGCCACATCCACCGCGCGCGGCGGCGTGTAATCCATATTGGGTCGGGTGCGCGGGCTTTGGCGCAACTCGCCCAGCGCCCATTCCATGCCGGAGAAATTGGTCCCCATGGGCTTGAGGGGTCCTGAAGTATCGAGCGCTTCGGCCGGCGTTACCGGACGCGGCTTGGCGGCCAGATCCTGCGCGCTGCCCGCCTGTGGGGTCGACGCGCTATCGCCGTCGCCCCCTCCACATCCCGACAAGCCCAGTAAGGTGGACATGGCGGCCGAGGCCGCCCCCTTGTGAAACTCCCTGCGCTGCATGGCACCTCCGACGATAGGAAGACCGCATGCGATATGCATCGGCCTGCCTCGCCGTCGAGTTTCGGCAGGAGGGTCTGCCTCAGGCGTAAACGCCCGAGACAAACGTAATGCGTGATACCCGGTTCAGCGGCGCGCCAGGACGGGCGCCAAGGCGATACCCGTGTGGGTACCGCCTTTCACGACATCCTCGGGCGATGCGGTGGCGACCACGCGCCCGCCGGCGCTGCCCCCTTCGGGCCCCAGGTCGATGATCCAGTCGGCTTCGGCGATGACATCGAGGTCATGCTCGATGACCACCACGCTGTGACCCCCATCGACCAGGCGATGCAGCACGTGGATGAGTTTTTCGACGTCGGCCATGTGCAGGCCCACGGTGGGCTCGTCCAGCACATACAGGGTATGCGGCGCCTTCTGACCCCGACGCGTGATGTCATCGCGCACCTTGGACAACTCGGTCACCAGCTTGATCCGCTGCGCCTCTCCGCCCGAGAGCGTGGGCGAGGGCTGGCCCAGGGTGAGGTAACCCAGTCCGACGTCTTTGAGCAATTGCAGCGGGTGGCTGATGGAGGGCATGGAGGCAAAGAATTCCACCGCCTCGTCCACTTCCATCTGCAACACGTCGCCGATGCTCTTGCCTCGCCAGGTGACGGCCAGGGTCTCGGGGTTGAAGCGCGCACCATGGCACGACTCGCAAGGCACCTTCACATCAGGCAGGAAGCTCATGGCGATGGTGCGCAGGCCCTGGCCCTCGCAGGTGGCACAGCGCCCCTCGCCGGTGTTGAAAGAGAAACGCCCCGGGCCGTAGCCGCGTGCCTTGGCTTCGAGGGTGTCGGCAAAGAGCTTGCGGATGGTGTCCCAGAAGCCGATGTAAGTGGCCGGGCAGGAGCGCGGGGTCTTGCCGATCGGGGTCTGGTCCACTTCGAGCACGCGGTCGATGCCCTGGTAGCCGGTGAGCGCCGCGCAGCCGACCCAGGCCGGGTGCTTGCCCCGGTCATCGGCCTCGCGACCGGCCTTGGTACTGCGTTGTTGCACGGCCTGCTGCACGTTGTGCAGCAACACGTCCCGCGCCAGCGTCGATTTGCCTGAGCCCGACACACCCGTGACCGCCACCAGGCGGCCCAGGGGCACGTCCACATCGACCTGCTGCAGGTTATGCAAGCTGGCGCGCCGCAGATGCAGCATGCCCTCGGGGCGACCACGTCGGGCCTTGAGCGGGTGGCGTATGGCGTGCAACAGGTAGCGGCCCGTGAGCGAATCCGGGTTGGCCGTGACCTCGCTGGCCGTGCCCTGGGCCACGACACGGCCCCCGCGCTTGCCGGCACCGGGGCCGATGTCGATGATGTGGTCGGCGCGACGGATGGTGTCCTCGTCGTGTTCCACCACCACCAGGGTGTTGCCCTTGTCGCCCAGTTTGTGCAGGGCATTCAGCAGGATCTGGTTGTCACGCGCGTGCAGGCCGATGGTGGGCTCGTCCAGCACATAGCACACGCCTTGCAGGTTGGAGCCCAGTTGCGCCGCCAGGCGGATCCGCTGCGCCTCGCCGCCCGAGAGCGTGGGCGCGCCGCGATCGAGCGTGAGATAGCCCAGGCCCACTTCCTCCAAAAATTCGAGGCGGCTCTTGATCTCGGGGATCAGGTCACGTGCGATGCCCTGCTCGCGCCCAGATAGGACGCCTTCCAGTTGCAGGCCCTCGATCCAGCGACGCACCTCGATCACCGACAGAGCGGCGATGTCGGCAATGCCCACACCATTGAACTTCACGCTGCGCGCCTGCGCGTTCAGGCGGGTGCCTTGGCAACTGGGGCAGGTCTCGTCGCTGACGTCCTCGACCTCGGGTTCGGCGAAGGTCTGCTCGCGGCCCTTGTTGTCTTCGGCCTGCAGGGTCTCGTCGTAGGCGCGGCGCTGCTCGCGCGTGAGCTTGACGCCGGTGCCCACGCAGTCGGGGCACCAGCCGTGCTTGCTGTTGTAGGAGAACAGACGCGGATCCAGTTCGGCATACGAGGTGCTGCACACCGGGCAGGCGCGCCGCGTGGAAAACACCTCGACCTGGCCGATGTGGTGGTGGCTTTCCATCCCGATCTGGATGGCGTTGCGCAGGCCGTCCAGGGGCGAGAGCACATGCAGCACGCCCTTGCCATGCTCGAGGGCGATGGGCAGGTGCTCGCGCAGCATGGCCTCGTTCTCGGGCCGCACGACGAAGTCGCACACCGGCAGTTCCACCGTGTGTTCCTTGAAGCGGTCCAGGCGCGGAAAGCCGGTGGTGGGCAAGAAGGTGCCATCGACCCGCAGATGCGAGTAGCGACGCCCGCGCGCCCAGTCGGCCAGCTCGGTGTAGACGCCCTTGCGGTTCATCACCAAGGGCGCCAGCAATCCAATGTGCTGACCGCGATAACGCTTCATGAGCTGCGCGGCGATGCTGTCTGGCGTTTGCGGGCGCACCTCGGCGCCATCTTTCACGCAGTGCTGAATCCCCAGCTTCACATAGAGCAGGCGCAGGAAATGCCAGACCTCGGTGGTGGTGCCCACCGTGGACTTGCGCCCACCGCGCGAGAGCCGCTGCTCGATGGCCACTGTGGGCGGAATCCCGTAGACCGCGTCCACCTCGGGGCGACCTGCAGGCTGCACGATGCTGCGCGCGTAAGCGTTGAGGGATTCAAGGTAGCGGCGCTGGCCTTCGTTGAACAGAATGTCAAAGGCCAGGGTGGATTTGCCCGAGCCGGATACGCCGGTGATGACGCTGAAGCGGTTGTGGGGGATGCTGACCGTCAGGGACTTCAGATTGTGTTCGCGCGCGTTGACGATCTCGATCGCCTCGGTGCGCGCGGGCAATGCCTTGCGAACCAGCGTGGCCGCTGCGGGTTCGGCTGCGCCCAGCGTTCCGTCGTATTCGCGCAGCGCACGCGCCGTGTGCGAATGGGGGTGCTGCTTGACGTCTTCGGGCGCACCCTCGGTCACCAGCAGGCCACCCGCGTCACCGCCCTCGGGGCCGAGGTCAATCAGCCAGTCGGCGGCGCGGATCACGTCCAGGTTGTGTTCGATGACGATCAGCGAATGACCCGCCTCCAGCAATTTGCGCAGCGCCCGCATCAGCTTGGCGATGTCGTCGAAGTGCAATCCGGTGGTGGGCTCGTCAAACAGAAACAGCGTGCCGCGCGTGGCCAGGGGCTGCGGGCTGCGGCGGCTGGCGGCCTCGGCCAGAAAGCCGGCGAGCTTCAGGCGCTGCGATTCACCGCCCGAGAGCGTGGGGACAGGCTGACCCAGCTTCACGTATTCCAGGCCCACATCGACGATGGGGGTCAGCGTGCGCACCACCTCGCGGTCATTGGCAAACAGTTGCACGGCCTCGCTGACCGTGAGTTCGAGCACGTCGGCCACGTTCAGGACGCGCGGATGCACTGCGCCCAGGGCCTGACGTTCGACAGTGACTTCCAGGATCTCCGGGCGATAGCGCTTGCCGTCGCAGTCGGGGCAGCGCAGGTAGACGTCCGACAGAAACTGCATCTCCACATGCTCGAAGCCCGAGCCGCCGCAGGTGGGGCAGCGGCCGTCGCCGCTGTTGAAGCTGAATTTAGACGCGGTGTATCCGCGCTGACGCGCCAGGGGCGCCGTGGCAAAGATCTCGCGAATCGCGTCCCAGGCGCCGACATAGCTCACCGGGTTGGAGCGCGCGGTCTTGCCGATGGGGGACTGGTCGACAAACACCACATCGCCCAGATGATCGGCGCCGAGCAAGCGGTCATGCCGACCCGGCGTGTCGGTGGCCTTGCCAAATTGACGCAGCAGCGCCGGCGCGAGGATGTCCTGGATCAGGGTGGACTTGCCTGAGCCCGACACACCCGTCACGCAGACCAGACGCTGCAGCGGGAATTCGATCGAGAGGTTCTGCAGGTTGTGTTCGTTCGCGCCTTCCAGAATCAAACGCGGCGTGGAATCGGTGACGGCGCGCTTGAAGCCCATGCCCACTTGCCGACGCCCACCTAAGTAAGCCCCGGTCAGGGTGTCGGCGCTGCGCAGATCGTCGGTCGTGCCATCAAAAACGATCTGACCCCCGCGCTCGCCGGGGCCAGGGCCCATGTCGATCATGCGATCCGCGGCCAGCATCACCGCCGGGTCGTGTTCGACCACCACCAGGGTGTTGCCCGCATCGCGCAGGCGCTTCATGGCCTCGGTGATGCGGTGGATGTCGCGTGGGTGCAGGCCGATGCTCGGCTCGTCCAGCACGAAGAGGGTGTTCACCAGCGAGGTGCCTAGGGCGGTGGTGAGGTTGATGCGTTGCACCTCGCCGCCCGAGAGCGTGCGGCTTTGGCGATCGAGCGTGAGGTAGCCGATGCCCACATCGACCAGGTATTTCAGGCGGGTGGTGATTTCTTCGAACAGGAGCTTGAGTGCCTGTGCGTCTTCGCCCTGGGGCAGGGCCAGGCGCGCAAAGAACTGTCGCAGACGATCGATCGGCAGCTGCATCAAATCGTGCACCGACAGACCCGGCAGGGCCTCCAGCTGCGCGCGGCTCCAGCTCGCGCCCACCGGCATGAAGCGCTGCGCGGGCGGCAGCACGGCGTCGGCGTCTTCTTTCGAGCCCAGTCGCCACAGCAGGCTCTCGGTTTTCAGGCGCGCGCCGCCGCAGGTCTCGCAGGGCGTGTAGCTGCGGTACTTGGACAGCAGCACCCGGATATGCATCTTGTAGGCCTTGCTTTCCAGGTACTGGAAGAAGCGCTTGATGCCGTACCACTGCTTGTTCCAGTTGCTGTCCTTGAAGCCGGGCGTGCCATCGAGCACCCAGGCCTTGTGTTCGGGCGTGAGCTTGTACCAGGGCGTGTCGCGGGGGATGCCGGCGGCTTCGGCGTACCGCATCAGGTCGTCCTGGGTCTCGGCCCAGGCGGGGGTCTGGATGGTCTTGATCGCGCCGGCGCGCAAGGTGAGCTTTTCGTTCGGAATAACCAGACCCCAGTCGACGCCGATCACCCGACCAAAGCCCCGGCACACCTCGCAGGCGCCCACCGCGCTGTTGAACGAGAACATCGAGGGCAGCGGGTCGGCGTAGCGGATGTCGCTGTCGGGGCAATGCAGGCCGGTGGAGAACTTCCACACGTCCCAGGTGTCTTCGCCGGTTTGTGCGTAGACGGCCATGCGGCCTGCGCCGCGCTTGAGGGCCACTTCGATCGCCTCGATGGCGCGGATCTTTTCGGCGCCTTGCAGGCGCAAGCGGTCGGCGACGACGTCGAGCACCTTGCGCGGACCCGTGGGGGTGGCGACTTCGCGCTGCGCCTGCACGCGCGTGAATCCGCTGGCGGCCAGCCACTGCTCGAGTTCTTCGGGCGTGGTGCTGGCGGGCAGTTCCACCGGGAAGGTAATGACCAGGCGCGGATCGCTTTCTTGGGTACGCGCCTTCAATTGCGCGTAGATGGTCTCGGGCGAGTCGTGCCGCACAGGCTGTGCGGTCTGACGATCAAAGAGCTGGGCGGCGCGGGCGTAGAGGAGCTTGAGGTGGTCATTGAGCTCGGTCATCGT
>CANGSD010000011.1 GCA_947455875.1 Comamonadaceae bacterium | reverse complement strand
CGCGACCTCGGCGCGCAGCGCGCCCCGTGTCCAGCGAACTCGCGTACCGTCCGCACGGCAGTCGGTGAGCGCGTACGTCTCGTCCGGCGCGACACCGGGACTCAGTAGGCTCGCCGCGTAGTTCAGGCGCAGCGCTGGAAAAAACTGCGCGTGCTCGCCGTCTTGGCCTACGCACACCGGATCCAGGGCGCCCGACCACCCCAGGGCTGGCCCTGCCCAGGCGGCGAGGCAGCGCCAGAAGGTGCGCCAGTGGGTCACGCTGGCGGCCTGCAGGTCGGCCGGCGAGTCCAGCGCCAGACCCGTGGCCTGAGCGAACACCTGGACGAACGCAGTCAGGTCTTCGGACGGTCGTCGCGGCATGGCATCCCCCTTCGCGAACGACCTTAGCACCGGGATGCGCCGGGCTGGGCCTGCCTGAGCGTTTCAGGCATGGCCCGAACGGGGGGGGGGGGTCGGCGCCGCCGCTATAATCTGCGGCTTCGGTTGCCGGTGTAGCTCAGTCGGTAGAGCAGCTCATTCGTAATGAGAAGGTCGGGTGTTCGATTCATCTCTCCGGCACCACATTTTTCCAAAGGCCTGGGTTTCCCAGGCCTTTTTCTTGGGCGCCCTCACAGTGCCGAGACAAGACCTTTTATGGTCTATATTCGGTCCTCCGGGAGGGCCTCCATGCGTTACTCATCTCAAGTAAAACCCATCAGCTACCTCAAGGCGCATGCCGCCGAGGTCTTGGCCTCTCTGGGCGAACAGCGTGAACCGTTTGTCATCACGCAAAACGGCGAGGCCAAGGCCGTTCTTCAGGATGTCGCCAGTTTCGAGGAGACCCAGGAGACTCTCGCACTGCTGAAGCTGCTGGCGCTGGGCAACCAGGAAATTGAGCAGGGCAAGCTCAGACCCATCGCCGATGTGGTCACACGACTGAAGTCCAAAAAATCCGTGTCCTGATGGCGACCCGCTTGCGGGTCCTGCTCACACAAGGTGCGGAGCAGGACATTCAGTCGATTCACGACTACATCACAGAAGTTGATGGCCCCCTGCGTGCGGATCATGTGCTCGATAGCCTGATGGCTGCTGCAGAAAAACTGGCCGTGATGCCACAGCGGGGAAGCTACCCCAGGGAGCTCCTGGCCCTCGGCATCAAGGAGTACCGCCAAGTCTTCTTCAAGCCCTATCGACTCATTTACCGGGTCATTGGGCGTGATGTCGTGGTGTATGTCGTGGCCGACGGGCGTCGGGACATGCAATCACTTCTGGCGCGTCGACTCCTCGGCGCCTGACATGACCGCCTCCACCACCTACGCAGCCTACGAGCCGACATCAGTTAAACAAACTCGGCGGTGAGATCACACCGTAATTCGGCCCCACCCCCCCAGACAGGGGCGGGGGACATTGGTTGCTCATTTTGGCCAGGATGTATTTGTCCTTGCCGGTCTCCGCGTTCAACATCTGCAGACACGCAAAGCCGACGATGGCGGACGACGCGCCCGAGACCATCTGAGCCAGTACGGGCACCACCACGAATTCGCACTGCCGATCGCCTGCTGCGCTGCATTTCTTGACATCGGTGAACAAACTGGCTTTGACGCCTGTCTGTATCCAGGCCATATCGCCCACCGACATGCTGACCGGGTTGCCCTGCGCCATCAGTTGCTCAATGGTGTTGGCCCCTGAGAATCGTGTGTCCAGCGATGTCCATTCGCCCGAGTCACAGTTGGAATACTTGTACACCGATCCGATCTTGAACTCGGGCACCAGACCGGTCAGCGGGTCTACACGCGGTGCGGCAGGCTGCGCATTCACATTCCAAAACTTGTCGTACATGCATTTTGAAATGGCGAAGGGAAACAAGCCGCCTGGCTGGATGGTCCCAGGACTGCTCACCCCCGCCACCGCCGTGACTCGCACCGGCTTGGCATACACGCCCCAGATACTGGCCAAAAAAGTGCGGACAGGCCCCTGGTTCTGACCCTCCCTTTTACCCAGGCTCACCTGCACAGCGGGGGCGTCGTTGGGGCCGGGTGTCATGGGCAAGCCTTGCAAGCCCGCGGTTGTCTGGGTTGTGTCCCAGTAGCCGGTGAGCACCTGTCCGTCGGTCAGCGTGTGCCCTGCCGCGCTATTCAAGGCGATGGCGTTGCTGGCTGTGGTGGCAGCACCCGACCAATCCAGCGCAGCGGCCCCACTGGCGTAAAGCTTGCGCGCCCCGGCCAGAGCGGCAGCATCCGCGTCGTTTTGCAACTCGCTGCGCACCACATGCAAATAAGCCAGATCCACCGCCAAGGCACCTGCGCCCACCAGCACGGGCAAGGTCAGGGCCACCAGCACGCTGACTGCGCCTTTTTGGAATCTGGAAACCCGGTTTGTTTTTTCCATCGCCGTGTCCTTCACTCGTAAACCATCACGGTGCTGGCCTGCAACACCCAGGGCCTGCCCAGGCTTTGGAACAAGCTGCCCAGGCCTATGCCGTGAAATGTGTAGCTCACGGTGACCTGCAGCGTGGGGTCACCGCCCAGGCTGCCTTTTTGAATGAGCACGGTGGGCTGTACCGGACTGGCGCCAAAGCTGACCAGCGCACTTTGGGCGTATTGGCGGACCACCTGTCTGATTTGCTCATCGGTCAGTAGCGGATTGCGCGCCACGATGCCCGCACGCGCGCCTTCGCGGCTGGCATTGGTGATCACGGCCTTGTCGTACAAAGCCAGGCTCGCATCAATACCGCCCACCAGCAAGGCGAGCAAGATGGGCAGGATGAGCGCGAACTCGACCGCAGCCGCACCGCGCTGCATCTGCGTCTTGGGTCGCCTACGGGTCTGGCGTTTGGGGTCCTGAAGCCATGTCATGGGCAATCTCCTGAGCGGGGTCCGACGGGGTCAATTGGGAGAACCCGACCTTAGAGATGCATGCGGCTTGCTTCGGTGCGCTGGCGCACTGCGCATGCGTTGCAGGCATCAAAACCGATGCTTAGGTGCTGTACCGCACTGTGCAAGTCGGCCCAATTTTTTAAAGTGGCCTGGCGGTTTGGAGACATCCGGACCGCTGCAGAGCCCGATGGCCGCTACACGAAGACACCCCCGGTGCGTGGCGCGAACCCACAGGCTTGAAGCTCTCCCTCACTTTTCAACTCTGGAGTTAGCACATGAAAAACTTTTCTCAATTTTTCAAGACATTTTGGGCCGATGAAGAGGGTGCAACCGCCATTGAATATGGCCTGCTGGCCTCGCTGATCGCACTGGCGATTGTGGGCGGCGCCACTGCTCTGGGCGGTTCCATCAATGACTTATTCAACACGGTGTCGACGACGCTGGATGGCGTTCTGACGCCTTGATAAAGACCCCACGAATGCTTGTCACACATTCGATCTGAAGCACCCCCATGCCCCTGAGCCTTTTTGACTGGACACATCTGGCCGCATTGGCCGCCATGCTTTTGGCGGCCATGTGGCTCGACACCGCAACGCGCCGCATTCCCAACGCACTGGTGTTGTCGGGCTCCTTGACGGCCATCGGGCTTTCACTGTCGCCACACGGCATCGGCCTGGGTTCGGCGCTCGCGGGGGGCATGGTGGGCTTTTTAGGTTTTCTGGTGCTCTACCTGCTGCGGGCTTTAGGCGCTGGCGATGTGAAGCTCGCCACCGCCACGGGCCTTTTTGTGGGTCATCCCGACATGCTCTGGGTCAGCGTGCTGATCTTGTTGGCTGGGGGCCTTCTGTCCATCACATGGGCTGTAGTCAGCGGTCAACTGACCCAGACGCTGAACAACCTGAGCAGAGGCTTGACGCACGTGTGGCGTGGCCGCCCAGACGGGCAGAGCGCGCAGCGCACGACCTTTCCCTTGAGCGCGACACGCATGCCCTACGCCCTGGCGATTGGCGCGGGAACTGCCGTGCATGTTCTCAAGCTGTCGCCCTTTTCGTGAACTCCTGAGCCTTTCAAGGACTTTCTTCCATGAGAAACATTCGGCCCTTGGGTGCACTTCTTCTGGCCTTGGTGCTGGGCCTGGCGACTGCTGCTTATGCGGCCATCTGGCTGCAACAGCAAAGCGCTTCCAACACCTTGCAAGTGATCGTGGCCCAACGCGATCTGCAAATGGGGACCCGGCTGCAACCGGACATGCTGCAAACCCTGGCTTGGCCTAAAGCTGCGGGCATTCAGGACCCCTTGACCACGCTGGACCAAGCGGTCGGTCGGGTCATCCACATGCCCGTGCTGCGCGGCGAACCCTTGCTGCAAAGCAAGCTCGCAGCGGAGGGCGAGAAAGGCGGTCTGTCCTCGGTGCTCGCGCCTGGGCAACGTGCGGTGACCGTGAAGGTCAATGAAATCATGGGCGTCGCCGGTTTCGCGCTGCCCGGAAATTTTGTGGACGTGATGGTCAACATGCCTGACGGTGAAAATCAACCCGTCTCCAAGATCGTCATCGAACGCATCCGGGTGCTGGCCGTGGCGCAAGACGTGTCCACGAACGAGAGCAAGCCCCGTGTGGTCAACGCCGTGACTTTGCAGGTCAGCCCGCAACAGGCCGAGCAGATCGACCTGGCCCGCAGCGTCGGCACCTTGTCGCTGGTGCTGCGCAGCTACAGCGACATCATCCCGGTGCAAACAGCGGGTTCGCGCAAGCTGGACTTACTGCCCCAGGTGCCCGCTGCGGTTGTGGCGAGCTCTGCCGCCAAGCCTGCCCCGGCGCGTCCGCGGGCTGCCCGCCCTGCGCCCCCGGCTGCCGCCGCAGCCCCAGCCCCAGCCCCGCCTGCACCGGAACCCAGTCGGTTGGAGGTCATCCGGGGCCTGTCTCTGTCGCGAGAGTGAGCCCCAGCCTGTCCGTTTGCCCCTTCAAAGAGAGCCCCATGCGAGCCATCCCGCCCATCACACTGTCCCTTGTCTTGTCCATCGCCTGTGTAGGGTCTCAAGCGGCGCATGCAGCCTCTGCCGCTGCCTCTCCCTCTGACGCGACCCGCAGCGCAGCCAAATCGTCGAGCAAGCCCGAAGTGCAAACCCAAGGCCCGGTGCGCATCGCCCCGCCCCTGCGCCTGACGGCCGGAAAGTCCATGCTGCTGCAGTTGCCCGAAAGCGCCGAGCGTCTGTCGGTGGGCAACCCCGAAGTGGCCGATGTGATGCTGATCAACCCGCGCGAGATTTACCTGCTGGGAAAAAAATCAGGCCATACCAATCTGCTGGTCTGGACGGCCGAGGGCAGCACCACCTTGCGCGACATCAGTGTCGGATCCGACACCGACAGCCTCTACGCCAAACTTCGCGAGTACGTGCCCAGCGCTGAGAATCTGCGCGTCGACAGCGTGGCCGATACCCTGGTGCTGAGCGGTCGCGTGAGCGACGGCATGAAAGTGCAGCGCCTCATGGCCTTGACCGAGGCTTTCAACGGGAACAAGAAAGTCATCAACCTGCTGCGTGTGCACGGCGCGCAGCAGGTCATGCTTGAAGTCAAGGTGGCCGAGGTTTCCAAAACCCTGCTCGACGAGCTGGGGGTGGACTTGAACCTGACCCGCAGCTTCGGTAACACCTCGGTCAGCCTGCTCTCGCAATTGCTCAGCGAAGGATCGACCGCGCTCACCGCCGCGCGTGCCAACGGACTGACCACCGTCACGCTGACCGCCGAGATGAAGAAAGGCCTGGTGAAGATACTGGCCGAGCCCACCATCACGGCCGTCAGCGGACAGGAGGGTTCATTTTTAGCGGGCGGCAAGATCTACATCCCCATTCCCCGGACCAGCGCCACGGGCGGCACCACCATCACGCTGGAAGAAAAGGAGTTCGGCGTAGGTTTGCGTTTCTTACCCACCGTGCTGGAAGACGGGCTGATCAACTTGCGTGTGACGCCTGAGGTCTCGGAGCTGTCGCAAGTGGGCACCATCGTCAAAGGCTTGGGTGACCAAAGCAGCTTGTTGCCCAGCATCACGACGCGGCGTGCCTCTACGACGGTGCAGCTGCGCGATGGCGAGAGCTTTGCCATTGGTGGGCTGGTCAAGAACAACGTCACTCAGACCATCAAAGCCTTTCCAGTTCTGGGTGAGCTGCCGATTCTGGGGGCCTTGTTTCGCAGCACCGCTTTCCAGACCGACAAGTCCGAGCTGCTGTTTGTGGTGACCCCGCGCCTGGCCCGCGTCTTGCCGCCTGACTACGCGCTGCCGACCGACAGCTACATCCCGCCCACCCGCCGCGAGTACTTCTGGAACGGCCAGCTCGAAGGAAAACCGCCCGAGCCTGCGCCCACAGCCCCCAACCCCGCACAGCCAGAGACCCGACCCCAGACCCAGCCCGAAAGCCAGCCCGGGGCAACACCGCCCTCCACACCATGAAGCTACTACCCCAACCTCTTCGCTACCTGAGCATCGTCGGCCTGAGCCTCGCCCTGGCCGCCTGCGATACCCCCCCCACTTTGGTCGACCAAAAATTTGGTCTGGCCGTACAAAGCGCCCAGACCCAGCAACGACTGCTGGCTCCTGGCGCGCCACAGACCGACCGCGAAATCGATGGCGCATCCGCCCTGGGCGCTGTGACGCGGTACCAGCAAAGTTTCCAGACCCCGCCCGCACCGGTCTCCGTTTTCAACATCGGTATCGGTGCGGTCAGCGCACCTTGAAAGGCTTGCCATGTCCATCCATGTGATCGCCTCCAACGAAACCCTTCTGGCCTCGCTGCGCAGCAGCCAGCAACAAAACAAGCTGTCCGTGGACAGCGCCAGGCTGCGCACACCCGGCAGCAATTTGCGCGCATCGCTACAGGCCCTAGACGATGCTCCGCCGGGCACCATCGTCCTGCTGGACAGTCCTATCGGCATGGCGGGCGCAGCCAACGACGACCTGGCCGTACTCGATGGCTGGCTGCGACAGCGACCCCAATTGAACGTTCTGCTATTGAGTGAAGACAACAGCAAAGCCCTGCTGACCCGGGCCATGCGAGCCGGCGTACGCGAAGTCATTCCGCTCCCGATCAACCCGGCCGAGCTGGCGCAGACCCTGCAGCGCTGGAGCGATCGCGCCCCGACCTCAACAGGGCCCAACAACGGAACAGGCACAGGGAACACGTCAGCGGCGGCCTCCACCCCCACTGCCCAAGATCACCCCGGTCGACTGGTGGCTTTCATGGGCTGCAAAGGCGGTAACGGCACCAGCTTTGTGGCGGCCAATATGGCTCACATCATGGCCGATGAATTTGGCAAGAAATGCGCCTTTGTCGACCTGGACCTGCAGTGCGGCGACGCCGCTTTCTACCTGGGCAGTGGAACCAACAAACACAGCCTGGGCGACTTGACGCGGCAGATTGACAGGCTCGATGTGCAGCTGCTGGCGAGTTGCCTGCACGCGGTGACACCCCGGCTGAATCTGCTGGCCGCGCCCCACTCGCTGGAAAATGCCATGGCCATCAGCCCTCAAGACATCGAAAAAGTCTTGGCTCTGGTGCAAAGTCTGCACGAGCATGTGGTGGTCGACCTGCCGCGTAACCTGAACGCCTTGACGCTCAAGGTGTTGGACATGGCGGATGTGGTCTATATCGTGATGCAAAGCCAGACCCCCGATGTACGCGACGCTCAGCGCCTAGTGAACATCATGCGCGCCTTGGGTTTGAAAGAAACCAAGCTTCGCCTGCTGGTCAACCGCTACAAACCCAGAGGCTGGGTCAGCCTGACCGAGCTGGAGGAAGCCGTCGGCCTGAAGGTGCAGCAAAGCATTCCGAGCGGTCCCGAATGGGTGGAAGAGTCCCTGCATATCGGTCAGCCCCTGTCAGCGGTGAACGACCACAACGCCGTGATCGACGCATTGCGGGAGGCTGCAAGCGCACTGCTGGAAAGCGCTCCCCATAAACAACGCCACTGGATTCAGCGCTGGATGGGCCAGACCGCCTGAACCGATGGAACCGCCCGCCTCCCACCTTGCGTTGTGACCTCCACAGGAGAGATGTTTGAACCCGAAACTGCGCGACCAGTTTGAAAACGGCAGTCATGCGACCGCGCTGTTGGGCCCTGCCCTCGTGAAGCTCAACCATGCGTCCGACCCCTGGCCCCTCACCCCCGCTCCGAAACCCGTTTCGCCCGCTGAATTGGCGCCCAGCCCCAGCGCACAAGGCCTTCGCCTGGACGAGATCAAGACGGGCATCCACCAGGAGATCCTGTCGCGCATGGACTGGCAGCGCATGGAGAGCATGCCCCCCGATCGTCTGCGCACCGAACTCAAGGCTCTTACCGAAGAGCTGATTTCCACGCACAAACTGGCACTCAATGAAACCGAGCACCGCCTGATCATCCAGGCCATTCAGGATGAAATGCTGGGCCTGGGTCCCATCGAGTCCTTGCTGTCTGACCCCTCTGTGTCAGACATCCTGGTCAACGGCCCGTTTCAGGTCTATGCCGAGCGGCACGGCAAGATCGTGCATACCGATGTGCAGTTTGACAGCGAAGCCCACTTGCTGCGGGTGATCGACCGCATCGTCTCGCGCATCGGGCGGCGGGTGGACGAGATGAGCCCCATGGTGGATGCGCGGCTGCCCGACGGTTCGCGCGTGAACGCGGTAATCGCGCCCCTGGCCATGGACGGGCCCTTGCTGTCGATCCGCCGCTTTGCTGTCGTGCCCTTCAGCGTGGACGATCTCATCAGCATGGGCTCGCTCACCGCGGGCATGGCCGAGCTGCTCCAGGGACTGGTGCGGGCCCGTCTGAATGTGCTCGTCTCGGGCGGTACGGGCAGCGGCAAGACCACGCTGCTCAATGTCATGTCGGCCAGCATCCCGGGTGACGAGCGCATCATCACCATCGAAGACGCGGCCGAGCTCCAACTTCAGCAGCCCCATGTGGTGCGCCTGGAGACGCGGCCACCCAACATCGAGGGCAAAGGCGAAATCTCGCAGCGTGATCTGCTTCGCAACAGCCTGCGCATGCGGCCTGATCGCATCATCATGGGCGAGGTGCGTGGGGGCGAAGTACTGGACATGCTGCAGGCCATGAACACGGGACACGACGGCTCCATGACCACCATTCACGCGAACTCCCCGCGCGACGCACTCACCCGGCTCGAACACATGCTGGGCATGACAGGTCTGAAGGCCGAATCGCGCGCCCTGCGCCAGCAAATTGCCGCAGCTCTGTCGGTGGTGATTCAGGTCTCTCGCCTGTCGGATGGGCAACGCAAGATCACCAGCCTGCAAGAGATCACTGGCATCGAGGGCGACGTCATCAGCATGCAAGAGATCTTCCGATTCGAGCAAACCGGCCTGAACCCCGATGGCTGCGTGCAGGGTCACTTTATGGCGACCGGCATCCGACCTAAATTTGCACAGCGCCTGGTGACCCGCGGCATTGTGCTCAGCGATGACCTGTTCGAATCGGCCCAGCGCTGGAGTTGAGCCATGAGCACACCCTTTTGGACGATTGCCGTGCTGGCTGCCCTGAGCATCAGCGCTCTGGTCTGGAGCCTGTACGGACTGTGGCGGCAACACCTGGACCCGCGCCAACAAGCCCTGGCGCAAAGACTGCAAGCGGCGGCGCTCAACAGCCCAGATGAAATGGCCGAACCCGCGCTCAAACTGCGTCCCAGGCGAATGCTGAGCCAATGGGACTGGGCCGAGCGCTGGCTGCAGACCCTGCCCGGCGCAGCCGCATTCGACCATTTTTTGCTGCAAACCGGCCTGGCACTCAGCCTGGCGCAGGCCTTGTTACTGGCTGCAGCCCTGGTGCTCGTGGCCTTGGCGCTCGGAGCCAGCCTGGGCTGGCCGGTGCTGCTGAGTCTAGTGGTGGCGGTGCTGGGGCCGCTGCTGTTGATCGCCTTCTTGCAACAACGCCGCGCCCGACGCATGACCCTGATCAGCCAGGCCCTGCCCGACGCGCTTGAACTGATGGCCCGCTCCATGCAAGCAGGGCATGCCTTCACCAGCGCCTTGCATGTGGCGGCAAAAGACTGTCCGCCCCCCCTGTCAATCGAGCTGCGTGCGGTGTTTGAGGAAATCAACTTTGGCATCAGCACCGCGCAGGCCCTACAAAGCTTGGCCATGCGGGTGGCCAGCGACGATATGCGCTACTTTGCGGTGGCCGTCGTCATTCAAAGCGAGACGGGCGGCAACCTGGCCGAGATTCTGAGAAACACCGCACACCTGATCCGCGAACGCCAGAAAATCGCGGGTACCGTGCGCGTGCTCTCGGCCGAAGGGCGAATCTCGGCCGTCGTCCTATCGCTTCTGCCGTTTGCGCTGGCTGCCCTCCTGGGCGTGATGAACCCTGGCTTCATCTCGCGCCTGTGGACCGACCCCATGGGCTTGCAGTGGATGTATGTCTCGCTGACTCTGATGGCCATCGGCATCCTGTGGATGTGGCGACTGATCCAGATCCGCGCTTGATCGTTCTCCAACCACTCGCCCTGCCACCCATGACCTCTGCCACCCTGATTTTTTCGGCACTCGTATTCGCTGTGGTCCTGACGCTCAGCCTGGCGGTGATCAGCCGTTGGCTGCCCGACCCAGGCCGCGACCGGCTGGCCCGCCTGACCGAACTGAACGCCCAGGACGGCGGCCCAGCGGTGCAGGCCAGCGCCTGGCAACGAGCCGAAGCCCGACTGTTGGCGGCCCTGACGTGGATCGGCCCCTGGACAGCGGGCCTGTCGGGCGGCGAAGGCGACACCCCCTCTGCGCTGCGCCTGCGCTTTGGGCACGCGGGCTGGCGCTCACCCGTTGCGCGGCAGATTTATTTCGTCAGCAAAACCCTGCTCACCGTGCTGCTGCCCGCCCTGATCTGGAGCGTGCTCAATGCCCAAGGCTGGCCCGCCAACACCATGCTGCGCATGGTCCTCGTCGTTGCGGCCGCCGCCGCAGGCTACTACCTGCCCGAGGCGGTACTCAGTCTGCGCATCCGGCACCGACAACGGGAACTGATGCATGCCTTTCCGGACGCGCTGGATCTGCTGCGGCTGTGCGTACAAGCCGGCCTCGGGCTGGACGCGGCGATCGAACGCGTAGGACGCGAAATGCGCCACGCCCGACCTGTGCTGTCCGAAGAATTCGCCCTCACCGGACTGGCCCTGCGGGCTGGCGCATCGCGGGCCGAAGCGCTGCGCAACCTGTCGCAGCGTGTGGGCCTCAAAGATATCGACGCCCTGGTCTCCATGCTCATACAGGCCGACCGTTTTGGCACCAGCGTGTCTGAATCGCTCACGGTTTATGCCGACGCCCTGCGCACCCAACGTCGCCTGCGCGCCGAAGAAGCCGCCGCCAAACTCCCCGTCAAACTCCTCTTCCCACTGATCTTCTGCGTCTTCCCCGCTCTGCTCACCGTCCTGCTGGGTCCTGTGGTGATCATGCTGGCGCGGCAATTTGTGAAGGTGGGGTGAGGGTGGCTTAAACGCCTTCGACGATGCGGATGTCGCGTACCACCGCGT
>CANGSD010000010.1 GCA_947455875.1 Comamonadaceae bacterium | reverse complement strand
CCATGCTGGTGGCCACCAGATCACCCTTGGGGTCGATCGCAAACTTGGCATAGACCGAGCGGTCACTCTGGGAGACGCAGGAGACAAAGCCCTTGGCGTCGGGCTCGCCTTCAAAGGTGCAGCGGCCCTCGCCGTCCTGTACCCGGCCGCCTTCGATCTTCATGCCAGCCGAGTTGGCCAGTCGGATCTCCAGCCCCAGGATGATGCCCTGTGCGATCGCCTTTTGCATCTCGTCGCCCTCAGCGTTGGCGGCCTTGGACTTGTCGCCGGAGAACATCCAGATGCCGTCAAATTTAGCGAGCTTCGAATCGACATTGGCCGCAGCGGGCGCTGCGGTTGCCGTGCTAGCGGAGGAACCCGCCGCAAGCTTGCCGCAGTTTTTGACGTCCATCACCTCGCCCAGTTTCTTGGCGTGCGTGGCCACCCAGTCCGCGCTGGGCTGGCCGCCCTCGGTGAGCTTTTGCTGGAAGATGGCATTGAGCTGCGTCTGGCGCACGATGTCTTGCGGTGTCAGGCCACCGGTGGAAATCTTGCAGACGATGCCCTGGTACTCGTCGTACAGGTCTTGGGAGACGGGAAAGGGCTTGCCACAAGCAGCCAGGATCAGGGTGACAGAGGCAAGAAGCAGTTTGGTTTTCATGAAGTCGAATGCGATGAAAAAAGCGACGTTCGAGTTTCTGGTCAAAACGCCATGCGATCAAGTCACCCGAAAGACCGCCTCGCAGGCCGCCTGACGCAGCGGGTCACCCGGCGCTCAATGCAGCACGCGTCGGCTGCCGTCGTCGAGGAAGAAGGCTGGGATCTCGGCTTCGAAATGCTCGCCGTCTTCGGCGATGCAGAAGTAGCGACCCTGCATCGTGCCGCTGGGTGTGCGCAGGCGGCAGCCGCTGGTGTAGCGGAAGGACTCGCCCGGTTTGAGCAGGGGCTGGTGGCCGACCACGCCCGGGCCCTTGACCTCCTCGGTCTGGCCGTTCGCGTCGGTGATCAGCCAGTGGCGCGACATCAGCTGCGCCGGCACCAGGCCGTCATTGGTGATCGTGATGGTGTACGCAAAACCGTATACGCCTTCGTCCGGCGCCGACTGATCGGGCAGATACTCGGGCATCACCTCGACACGAAACAGGTACTTGGCCATGGGCGGGATGTTACCTGCAGGAACCGGCAGGCCCGGGTCTGAGAAAATGCCGTCATGAGCCGCACCCACCGCATCGCCCCCTCCATCCTCTCGGCCGACTTTGCCCGCCTGGGCGAGGAGGTGCGCAACGTCATCGCCGCCGGCGCCGACTGGATCCATTTCGATGTGATGGACAACCACTACGTGCCCAATCTCACCTTCGGCCCGATGGTGTGTTCCGCGCTGAAGCCCCACGCCAAAAAGCCCGATGGCACCCCGGTGCCGATTGACGTGCACCTCATGGTGCAGCCCGTCGATCCCCTGGCCCAGTTGTTCGCCGATGCCGGCGCCGACCTGATTAGCTTTCATCCAGAGGCCAGCCCCCACGTACATCGCAGCGTGCAGGCCATCAAGGCCCGCGGCTGCAAGGCCGGCCTGGTGTTCAACCCCGCCACATCGCTCGAGGTGCTCGATTGGATGATCGACGAGATCGACCTGATCCTGATCATGAGCGTCAACCCGGGCTTTGGCGGTCAAAGCTTCATCGACTCGGCGCTGCGCAAAATTGAGCAGGCGCGCAAGCGCATTGATGCTAGCGGCCGCGACATCCGCCTCGAAGTCGATGGCGGCATCAAGGTCGACAACATCGCGCGCGTCGCCGCGGCCGGCGCCGACACCTTCGTGGCCGGCAGCGCCATCTTCGGCAAGCCCGACTACCGCAGCGTCATCGACGCGATGCGCACTGCGCTGAAGGCCTGAGGTCCTCGGGGCCGTGCGGCCCCGTCGACTCCCTCCTACCCGGCGCCTCCGAGCGTACCGACACCCGCTCTCGCTGTGTGGCTACGGCCCATGCCCATGAGCTTGCCTACGCTCGTGGCATCGATGGAAACCATCCATCTTGCAGGGAGGTGTCATGGACATGCTGGCGGATTGGCCGGGCTGGTTGGTGTGGTGTGCCGCGGGGGTGGGCGCGCTCATCGCGATCGGGATCGTGGTCTGTGTGATCGAGGCCACGCTGGACCTCGACGGGCGCTGAAGGGTCGTGATGTCATGGCCATTCCCCGGCAGGACTCCCCACGCAAGACCAAGACCGGCGATGCCGTCGCCCTCCACCAGCGCCAGCTCGAGGCCTTTGTTGCCCCGGTCGAGGCGTCGCTAACCACCGACCAGGGCGTGGTGGTTCCCGACAACCACCATTCGCTGCAGGCCGGCCTGCGCGGGCCGACGCTGGTCGAGGACTTCGTACTGCGCGAAAAGCTCTCGCACTTCGCGCACGAGCGCATCCCCGAGCGCGTCGTGCACGCGCGTGGCGCGGGCGCGCATGGCTACCTGGAGGTCTATCGCTCGCTGTCGGCCTACACCCGCGCCGATTTCTTGCAAGAGCCCGGTGGACGCACGCCCGTCTTCGTGCGTTTTTCCAACCTCACCGGCGCGCGCGGGTCGGCCGACACCGTACGCGACGTGCGCGGCTTCGCCGTCAAGTTCTACACCCGCGAAGGCAACTTCGATCTGGTGGGCGCCAGTCTGCCCGTGGCCTTCGTTCAGGACGCGATGAAGTTTCCCGACTTCGTGCATGCCCTCAAGCCCGAACCCCATCACGGCATGCCCCAGGCCTCCAGCGCCCACGACAACTTCTGGGACTTCGTGTCGCTGCAACCCGAGTCCTTGCACGCGCTTATGTGGTTGATGTCCGGCCGCGCCTTGCCCCGCAGCCTGCGCATGATGGAAGGTTTTGGCGTGCACACCTTTCGTCTGGTCAATGCCCAAGGCACCAGTCACTTCGTGAAGTTCCACTGGCGCCCGCGTCTGGGCACGCATGCCCTGGTCTGGGACGAGGCGCAGCGCATCGCGGGCAAGGACCCCGATTTCCTGCGACGTGACCTGTGGGACGCGATCGCTCAGGGCCAGGCCCCCGAGTGGGAGCTGGGTCTGCAGCTGGTCGAGGAGGCGCGGGCCCAGGCGCTGGGCGTGGACCTGCTCGATCCGACCCAGTTGGTGCCCGAGGAACTCGTGCCCGTGCAGGCCGTTGCCAAACTGGTCCTGCATCGCAACCCGGACAACTTCTTTGCCGAGACCGAGCAAGTGGCCTTCCATCCCGGGCACCTCGTGCCGGGCATCGACTTCAGCCACGACCCCTTGCTGCAGGGGCGCCTGCTGTCCTACACCGACGCCCAGATCGCCCGACTGGGCGGCCCCAACGGCCACGCCTTGCCGATCAACCGGCCAGTGTGCCCGGTGCACAACTTCCACCGCGATGGCGCGCACCGTATGACCATCGATCGCGGCAGCGCCAACTACGAACCCAACACCCTAGCGCAGGGCAGCGAGTTTCGTGTCGATGGCGGCCAGCAGGGATTCCAGAGCCAGGCCGACACCCTCACAACCACCAAGGCGCGCCACCGCCCGCCCTCCTTCGACGACCATTTCAGCCAGGCCACCCTGTTCTGGAACAGCCAGTCGCCCGCCGAAAAAGAGCAGATCGTGGCCGCCTTCCAGTTCGAGCTTGGCCGTGTGGGATCGGTTGCAGTTCGTCAGCGGATGGCGGACTTGCTCGCGCATGTCGATGCGCGCCTGGCCCGCAAGGTGGCCGACGCCTTGGGGCTGGGCCCGCCCGATCCGCGTGCGGCGGCGGGCCGCACCGGCTTTCGCGCGCCTGCGGCCACGCCTGCAACCCTGGAGCGTTCGCCCGCACTGGCCGGCGTGGCGGGGCCTGCGGCGGGCATCGCCACGCGACGCATCGCCATCCTCGTGGCGGCGGGCGTAGAGGTCGGCGCGATGAAGCTCTTGCAACAGACCCTGCACGAGCTGGGGGCCGTCACCCGCATCGTGGCCGCTGCGCTCGGAGTCGTGACCACGTCCTCCGGGCAGCAGCTGCCGGTGGACCACACCTGGGCCTGCATGCCCTCGGTGATGTTCGACGCGGTGCTGGTGCCCGCCGGCGCCGCCAGCGCGCAGGCCCTGGCCGCTCAGGGCGATGCCGTGCACTTCGTGCTCGAGGCTTATCGCCATGGCAAAGCCCTGTGCCTGATTGGCGAGAGCGTACGACTGCTGCAACTGGCAGGGGAGCAGGCCACTCGTGCGCCCGGCGTGGTGCATGGCCCCAACGACCCGGCGGCCCGCCTGCAGATGGCCCAGGACTTTGTCCAAGCCATCGCCCGGCATCGCCATCCGGGCCGCCCCGGTGTGGAGTCCGTTCCCGCCTGAGGCACACTGCCGGGGATGACCCCGTTTCCCCCCCATACGATCCGCGCCGCACTGGTCGACCTGGACGGCACTTTGGTCGACACCCTAGGCGACTTCACCGTCGCCCTCAACGCCATGCTGCGTGAGCTGTCTTTGCCCGCGCTCTCGCGCGCCGACATCGAGCGGCGCGTGGGCAAGGGCTCGGAGCACCTGATTCGCGCGACGCTGCAGGCCGTGGACGGCGACCCCGCGCTGTACCCGCAAGCTTGGACGGCCTACCAGCGCCATTACGACGCCGCCAACGGCCTGCACGCCCCGGTCTACCCCGGTGCGCGCGAGGGCCTGGACTTTCTGCGTGCGCGTGGGGTGCGCATGGCCTGCGTCACCAACAAGCCGGGCCGCTTTGCCCGCGACCTGCTGCGGGCCAAGGACCTGGAGGGCTATTTCGAGCAGGTCGTGGGCGGCGATGCCTATCCCGAGCGCAAGCCGCACCCCATGCCCCTGCTCATGTCGGCCCAGGCCTTGGGCGTTGCACCCGCGCAGACCCTGATGGTGGGCGACTCCAGCAATGACGCCCAGGCCGCACGCGCCGCGGGCTGCCCGGTGGTCCTGGTCACCTACGGCTACAACCATGGCGAGCCGGTGCGCAGCGTGGACGCCGACGCCTGGCTGGACTCCCTGGCCCAACTGGCCGACCTGATGCCGGCGCCTTGAGGCCCCGGGTCGTTTGCTACACTGCCTCTCATGTTTATCCACCGCACCGCACTCACGGGTCGCTCCGACCGGGGAGCCTGGCCCTGGCGTCAGCCAGATCGCGTGCGCGTCTGATGGCACGGGGCCACCCGTGCCCCTTGCCCATCGAATCCCGCGGCCCTCTCGCCGCCGAGCTTGTGGAGGCTCCCCCTGTGATCACCGAACTCGAATTCAAAAGCCTGGCCCAGCAAGGCTACAACCGCATTCCCCTCATCGCCGAGGCCTTTGCGGATCTGGAAACCCCGCTGTCTCTGTATCTGAAGCTCGCCCACGCCAAGGGCGATGGCCGCTTGTCTTTCCTGCTCGAATCCGTCGTGGGTGGTGAGCGCTTTGGCCGCTACAGCTTCATCGGCCTGCCCGCCCGCACCTTTTTGCGCGCCAGCGGCTTTGGCGCGCAGGCCCGCACCGAGGTCGTGCGTGACGGTCAGGTCGTCGAGACCGCGTCGGGCAACCCGCTCGATTTCATCGAGGCCTACCAAAAGCGCTTCAAGGTGGCCCTGCGCCCCGGCCTGCCGCGCTTTTGTGGCGGCCTGGCCGGCTACTTCGGCTACGACACCGTACGCCACATCGAGAAAAAGCTCGAGGCCAGCTGCCCCCCCGACACCCTGGGCTGCCCCGACATCCTGCTGCTGCAATGCGAGGAATTGGCCGTCATCGACAACCTCTCGGGCAAGCTCTATCTGATCGTCTATGCCGACCCGGGCCAGGGCGAGGCCTATGCCGCAGGCAAGAAGCGCCTGCGCGATCTGAAAGACCTGCTGCGGTATTCGGTGAGCGCGCCCGCCGTCAAGGCCACGCCGGCGCACGAGGCCGAGCGTGAATTCGCCAAGGCCGATTACCTGCGCGCCGTCGAAAAGGCCAAGGACCTGATCGCTGCCGGCGACTTCATGCAGGTGCAGGTCGGCCAGCGAATCAAGAAGCGCTTTGCCGAATCCCCGCTGTCGCTGTATCGGGCGCTGCGCTCGCTCAACCCGAGCCCGTACATGTATTACTACAACTTCAGCGGTGCGGCCGGCAACGATTTCCATGTGGTCGGGGCCTCGCCCGAGATCCTGGTGCGCCAGGAGCAGACCCCGGCGGGCCAGAAGGTCACCATCCGCCCGCTGGCCGGCACCCGCCCGCGCGGCGCCACGCCCGAGAGCGACAAGGCCACCGAGCAGGAGCTGCTGGCCGACCCGAAAGAGCGCGCCGAGCACGTCATGCTGATCGACCTGGCGCGCAACGACATCGGCCGCATCGCGCAGACCGGGAGCGTCAAGGTCACTGAAGCCTTTGTCGTCGAGCGATACAGCCATGTGATGCACATCGTGAGCAACGTCGAGGGGCTGTTGAACGAGGGCATGAGCAATATGGACGTCCTGCGCGCCACCTTCCCGGCTGGCACGCTCACCGGCGCGCCCAAGGTGCACGCCATGGAGCTGATCGACCAGCTCGAGCCCACCAAGCGCGGCATCTATGGCGGCGCCTGCGGCTACCTCAGTTATGCCGGCGACATGGATGTGGCCATCGCGATCCGCACCGGCATCGTCAAGGACCAGACGCTGTACGTGCAGGCTGCAGCCGGTGTGGTCGCCGACTCGGTGCCCGAGATGGAGTGGAAGGAAACCGAAGCCAAGGCGCGTGCCTTGCTGCGTGCCAGCGAGTTGGTAGAAGAAGGACTGGAGTAAGCCATGCGCCTTCTGATGATCGACAACTACGACAGCTTCACCTACAACCTGGTGCAGTATTTCGGCGAACTCGGTGCGCAGGTCGAGGTGTTCCGTAACGACGAGATCACCCTCGAGGGCGTGGCGGCCCGCCGCCCCGAGCGCCTGGTCATCTCGCCCGGCCCCTGTTCGCCCGCCGAGGCGGGCATCTCGGTCGAGGCGATTCGTCACTTTGCCGGCAAGCTGCCGATCCTGGGTGTGTGCCTGGGCCACCAGAGCATCGGCGCGGCCTTCGGCGGCAAGATCGTGCGCGCGCAGCAACTGATGCACGGCAAGACCAGCGAGATCACGACCACGCAGCAGGGCGTGTTCGCCGGCCTGCCCGCGCGCTTCACCGTCAACCGCTACCACTCGCTGGCCATCGAAAAATCCAGCTGCCCCGCCGAACTCGTCTCCACCGCCTGGACCGACGACGGCGAGATCATGGGCGTGCGCCATCGCGAACTGCCCATCGAGGGCGTCCAGTTTCATCCCGAGTCCATCCTCACCGAGCATGGTCACGCGATGCTGCGTAACTTTTTGAACCGCGCCGAGAATTGACCATGCCCATCACCCCCCACGAAGCGCTCCAGCGCACTATCGAACACCGCGAGATCTTTCACGACGAGATGCTCACGATCATGCGCATGATCATGCGGGGCGAGCTCTCGCCCGTCATGACCGCCGCCTTCATCGCCGGCCTGCGCGTGAAGAAGGAAACCATCGGCGAGATCACCGCCGCCGCCGAGGTCATGCGCGAGTTTTCCACCAAGGTCCATGTGGCCGACCGCACCCACTTGGTCGATATCGTGGGCACCGGCGGCGACGGCTCGCACACCTTCAACATCTCCACCTGCTCGATGTTCGTGGCCGCTGCCGCAGGCGCCAAGGTCAGCAAACATGGCGGGCGCAGCGTCAGCAGCAAATCGGGCAGCGCCGACGTACTCGAAAGCCTGGGCCTGAACATCAACCTCTCGCCCGAGGCGATCGCCCGCTGCATCGCGCAAGTGGGCATCGGCTTCATGTTCGCCCCCAACCACCACCCGGCGATGAAGAACGTGGCGCCGGTGCGCAAGGAGCTGGGCGTGCGCACGATCTTCAACATCTTGGGCCCGCTGACCAATCCCGCGAGCGCACCCAACATCCTCATGGGCGTGTTTCACCCCGACCTCGTGGGCATCCAGGTGCGCGCCTTGCAGCGCCTGGGCGCCGAGCATGCGGTGGTGGTGTACGGCCGTGACGGCATGGACGAAGTCAGTCTGGGTGCCGCCACCCTGGTGGGCGAACTGAAAAACGGGCAGCTGATCGAGTACGAGATCCACCCCGAGGACTTCGGCATGGCCATGGCCAGCAACCGCGCGCTGCGGGTCGAGACCGCCGAGGCTTCGCGCGACATGTTGCGCGGCGTGTTGGACAACCGCCCCGGCCCCGCGCGCGACATCGTGATCCTCAACGCCGGCGTGGCCCTGTATGCCGCCAACGTCGCCGACTCCATGCAAGCCGGCATCGGCCTGGCACGCGCCGCCCTCGAGTCTGGCGCGGCCCGTGCCAAGCTGGACGATCTGGTGCGCGTGGCCGACTCGCTCGCCGTGAACAAGGCCTGAACCCATGTCCGACATCCTGCAAAAAATCGTCGCGGTCAAACACGAAGAAATCGCCGCCGCGCGCAAGAAGGCCTCGCTCGAGGCCGTGCGGGCCGACGCCGAAAGCCGCGTTCTCACCCGCGATTTCGAGGGCGCGATGCGTCGCAAGATGGCTGCCGGTCAGCCCGCGGTGATCGCCGAGGTGAAAAAGGCCAGCCCCAGCAAGGGCGTGCTGCGCGCAGATTTCATCGCCGCCGACATCGCCCAGAGCTATGCCGAACACGGCGCGGCCTGCTTGTCGGTACTGACCGACCGCCAGTTCTTCCAGGGCCATCCCGATTACCTCAAGCAGGCCCGCGCCTCGTGCGACCTGCCGGTGCTGCGCAAGGATTTTCTGGTGGACCCGTATCAGGTCTATGAGGCGCGCGCCATGGGCGCGGATTGCATCTTGTTGATCGCCGCCTGCCTGGATGACGCGCAGATGGCCGACTTCGAGGCCATCGCGCGCGGTCTGGGCATGGCGGTGCTGGTCGAGGTGCATGACGGCGCCGAGCTCGATCGCGCGCTGCGCCTGAAGACGCCGCTGGTGGGCGTGAACAACCGCAACCTGCGCACCTTCGAGGTCTCGCTGGACACCACGCTGGACCTCATGCCTCGCCTGCCCGCCGATCGCCTGCTGGTGACTGAGTCCGGCATCTTGTCTGCTGCCGACGTGCGCAAGATGCGTGAGGCGGGCGTGCATGCCTTCCTCGTGGGCGAAGCCTTCATGCGCGCGCCCGAGCCGGGCGAGGCCCTGGCCCAGTTGTTCGGGCCGGCCTGAGCGACCCGATGCAACAGGCCTCGCTGCTGCCGCTGGATGCCTCGGCACCCGAGGTCCTGCAGGCCTGGGACCCGCAGCACTGGCCGGTCGCGCCCGACTGGCGCCCCGTGGTCGATGCTTTCCTCGCCTCGCCGCAGGGTCAGCGCCTGGGCGACTTCATGCGCGCGCGCTTGGCGTCGGGGGCCACGGTGTTTCCGCCGCAGCCGTTTCGCGCGCTGGAGCTCACGCCGCTGCAAGCGGTGCGCATCGTCATCCTCGGTCAGGACCCGTACCACGGACGCGGCCAGGCGCAGGGTCTGGCCTTCTCGGTGGCGCCCGGCGTGCGTGTGCCCCCGTCACTGCGCAACATCTTCAAGGAGCTGGGTGTCACGCCCGATCACGGCTCGCTGGTTGAATGGGCGCAGCGCGGTGTGCTGCTGTTGAATACCTGCCTCACCGTGGAAGAAGGCCAGCCGGCGAGCCACGCCCGCCAAGGCTGGGAGGCGCTCACCGATGCCTTGATTGCACGCGTGGCGGCGACCGCTTCGCCCTGCGTCTACTTCTTGTGGGGCGCACACGCGCAAGCCAAGGCCGGCCTGATTCGCTCCGAGGCGTCCGCGTGCCATCGCGATGCGCTCGTGATCGAGACCAATCACCCCTCGCCCTTGTCCGCCCGCCGCGGGCCCGTGCCGTTTCTGGGCAGCGGTCAGTTCGTGCAGGCGCGAAGCTGGTTGTCCGAGCGGGGCCAGAGCGACATCCTCTGACCGGGGCCGCGAACTAGGGCAGGGGGCACACGGCATCGCGCCCAATGCGCGCTTCGTCTTCGTAGTCCTGGGCCACATCCACCGTGCTGCGCACGCCCACCGCGTCCAGGTGTGTGGCCAGCCAGCGTTTCGCGGCGCGATGACCCAACTCGAACAAGGCCTCAATCAGTTCCGGATCGCTGCGCAATTTGGTCGAGGCGGCATACGCCAGCAAGTCCTCGCCGCCATCGATGCGGTGCAGGCGGATCGATTTGCCGCTGCCCGGTGCGAGCGCGCCCTGGGCGAGCAGTCGGTTGATCTTGTCGATCGCCCGCATCTGCGCCAGCAGGCTGGCATTGAAGGTCAGCTCGTTCATGCGGTCCATGATCTGCGTGGCCGTGTCCGGAAGGTCGGGGCGTCGCAGCGGGTTGATCTGGATCACCAGCAGGTCAGGGTGTTCGCAACTGGCGATCAGCGGTGACAGGGCCGGGTTGAGCGCATAGCCGCCGTCCCAATAGGCCTGGCCGTCGATCTCGATCGCCTGGAACAGGGTGGGCAGGCAGGCCGAGGCGAGCACGGCGTCCAGCGTCAAGCCGTCGCCCGAGAAGATGGCCGCGCGGCCCGAACTCACCTGGGTGGCCGAGACGAACACGCGCGGACCGCCGCAGTGCTGGATCGCCTCGAAATCGACGCAGCGCTCTAGCAAGGGACGCAAGGGGTTGAGGTTCAGGGGATTGGTCTGGTAGGGCGACAGCAGTCCGGTGAAGGCCTGCACCCACATCTGCGCCTGCGCCACCCACTCCGAATTCGCGCCGCCGCCCCACAGCGCGCGGCCAAACCGTGCGGGCAGCCAACCCAGCGCGCTCCATTGGCCGATGTCTTGCCACACACGCGCCAAGCACGCACGAGCCCCCGCGCGCGGGGCCTGGGGGTGGGTGGCGTAGCCGCTGGCCAGTGCCACGGCGTTGACCGCGCCGGCGCTGGTGCCACTCAGGCCTTCGATCGCCACGCGAGGCTCGGCCAGCAGCGCGTCCAGCGCGCCCCAGGTGAAGGCGCCGTGCGAGCCACCCCCTTGGAGCGCAAGATTGAGTACTTTGGGGGTATTGGGGGCGGCGCGGTCCATCCGCGGATTCTCGAACGCACCGTCCGGGCGGGGGTGTCGATGTCACAGCCTGTGCGTGTCGTGGCACCTTGCCTGATCAGCCAGCCCAAACCGTGCTATATTTCGAGGTTCGCCGGAGGGGTGCCCGAGTGGCTAAAGGGGGCAGACTGTAAATCTGTTGGCTTACGCCTACGCTGGTTCGAATCCAGCCTCCTCCACCAGCGCTAGCCGGCTTGTGCCGAAAAGCGCCTGGCGAATGTGCAAGTGATGTGCGACGTGAATGATGGGTAGCGCCAGGAAGCCTGCCGAGGGTCTGAAGAGCTTCACCCGATGCGGGAGTAGTTCAATGGTAGAACCTTAGCCTTCCAAGCTAATGACACGGGTTCGATTCCCGTTTCCCGCTCCAGTCTGCCGGTGAGTTTGTCAGAAGTTTTGCCCTTGTG
>CANGSD010000009.1 GCA_947455875.1 Comamonadaceae bacterium | reverse complement strand
CGCGCGCCGCGCACTTGGGGCAAGGCCCCAAGGGCTCTTGCGCACCGAAGTCGATCAGCTCGCCGGTCTGCGCCGGATCGGCCTCGTCGCCGAAATCGAATTCGAGTTTCCAGTTTTTGTCTTCTTCGCTGTAGGTCAGCGCCATTTCGGCGACGAAGGGCCAGCCCGCCTTGGAGCGGAAGCCCTCGAGCGGCCCGATCTTTTTGTCACGCAAGAACTGTTCGACCTCGGCCAGCTCGAAGGCGCGGCCCGCCGGGATCTTGGTGAACGAGAAACCGCAGGCGTCATCGCCCGAACCCGATTTGCCGGCGCAGGTGTAGCGACGGTAGTTTTCCTTCACGACGCCGCCGCAATTGGGGCAGGGCGTGGACAGCGTGGCGTAGTCGCCCGGCACGGTGTCGCGGTCGTACTCCTTGGCCTTCTTGACGATGCGCTGCGTCATCTCCGCGATCTGCTGCATGAAGGCATCGCGTGAGAGCTGGCCCTTTTCCATCTGGGCGAGTCGGTATTCCCACTCGCCCGTGAGCTCGGGTCGCGAGAGTTCTTCGACGCCCAGTCCGCGCAGCAGCGTCATCAGCTGGAAGGCCTTGGCCGTGGGGATCAGGTCGCGGCCCTCGCGCAGCATGTACTTCTCGTTGATCAGGCCTTCGATCGTGGCGGCGCGCGTGGCGGGTGTGCCCAGGCCTTTTTCGTGCATGGCCTCGCGCAGCTCCTCTTCCTCGATTTCCTTGCCGGCGGTTTCCATCGCGCGCAGCAAGGTGGCTTCGTTGTAGCGCGCGGGTGGGCGGGTCTTCAGAGCCTTGGCGTCGGCTTGATCGTTGGTGACGGTCTCGCCCGCGCGCACCGGCACGAGGGTCTTGCCGCTGCCTTCTTCGCCGGGGGCCACATCCAGCGTGGCCTCTTTGCCGTAGATGGCCAGCCACCCCGGCTTGACCAGCACCTTGCCCTCGGACTTGAAGTGGTGGCTCGCCACGCGCGAGATGCGGGTGGTCACCATATGCTCGGCGGAGGGGAAGAAGGCCGCGATGAAGCGACGCACCACCAGATCGAACAACTTTTGTTCGGCCTCGGACAGGCCAGTGGGGATCTTGCCGGTGGGGATGATGGCAAAGTGGTCGCTGACCTTGGTGTCGTCGAACACTTTCTTGGTGGGCTTGATGTAGTCCTTGTCCAGGGCCTCGCGCGCAAAGGGCGCGAGATGCCCCAGACCGCTGTCGGCCAGCGACCCCAGCGTACCCTTGACCACCTTCACGTATTCGAGCGGCAGGTATTTGGAGTCGGTACGCGGGTAGGTGAGCGCCTGATGCCGCTCATAGAGCGTCTGCGCCAGGGCCAGCGTGGTCTTGGCGGAAAAGCCGAAGCGGCCATTGGCCTCGCGTTGCAGCGTGGTCAGGTCAAACAGACCCGGCGAGGCCTGGTTGCTCGGTTTAGATTCTTCGTTGACTTCGGCGTTGTGCCCGCGCACCGCGTCGGCGATGGCCTGGGCGTCTTGCTGCGACCAGATGCGATCGGCCTTGCGCTCGGCATCGGCTTCGTCTTTTTTCCAGGCGGGGTCGAACCATTTGCCCGGGTAGCTGCCAGCCTCGGCGGCGAAGCTGGCGTGTACCTCCCAGTAGTCGCGGCTGATGAACTTGCGAATCTGTTCCTCGCGCTCGACCACCACCGCCAGCGTGGGCGTCTGCACCCGGCCCACGGTGGTCAGGAAAAAGCCGCCATCACGCGAGTTGAAGGCGGTGAAGGCGCGCGTGCCGTTGATGCCCACCAGCCAGTCGGCCTCAGAGCGCGAACGGGCCGCATCGGCCAGGCCCGCCATCTGTTGGTCGGAGCGCAGTTGATCGAAGCCCTGGCGGATGGCGTCGGGCGTCATGGACTGCAACCACAGACGTTGCACCGGCTTGCCCAGGGGCTTGCTGCCGCCGGCGTACTGCCCGATCAGGCGGAAGATCAACTCGCCCTCGCGGCCCGCGTCGCAGGCGTTGATCAGGGTGGCGACGTCTTTGCGCTTGGCCTGCTTGACCACGGCGTTCAGGCGGGTCTTGGTCTTGTCCACCGGCTTGAGGTCGAAATGCGGCGGGATCACCGGCAGGTGGGTGAAGCTCCACTTGCCTCGCTTGACGTCGTACTGCTCCGGCGCCTGGATCTCGACCAGGTGGCCCACGGCGCTGGTGACCACGTAGCGCTCGCTCTCGAAGTACTCGTCGTGCTTCTCGAATTTGCCCGCCACAGGCGTGAGCGCGCGGACGATGTCCTGCGCGACGGATGGTTTTTCGGCGATGACCAGGGTCTTGCTCATGTCTGTCGTTGTCTGACCCCGCACGTCCTGGGACGGGTGGGGTCTGGGTTATTCCTACAATCGGCCCTCACGCGCATGCGCGCACGCGCGCCTGTGCACACCTTCAACTTAACAGAGTTTTTCAATGGCAAAAAAAGAGCGGGGGCGCTCGGCCGCCAAGACGGCGGCGCCGGCCCGATTCTCGGGGCGAAAAATCCAGGCGCGCAAGTCCGGCATTCATGGCCGGGGCGTATTCGCCCTGGAGGACATCGCCGAGGGCGAAACTCTGATCGAGTACGTGGGTGAGATCATCTCCTGGAAGGAGGCCCTGCGCCGCCATCCCCACGACCCGAAAGACCCCAACCACACCTTCTATTTCTCCCTGGACGACGGCCGCGTGATCGATGCCCTCTACGGCGGCAATTCCTCCCGTTGGATCAACCACGCCTGCAAACCCAATTGCGAGGCCGACGAAGTGGAAGGTCGCGTCTTCATCAAGGCCCTGCGCGACATCCGCGCCGGCGAAGAGCTCAATTACGACTACGGCCTGACCATCGACGAGCCCTATACCAAGAAGCTCAAGGCCGAATACCCCTGCTGGTGCGGCGCCAAGAAATGCCGGGGCACCCTGCTGGCGCCCAAGCGCAAAGACTGACCGGACCCGAGGCCAACCCGCGTGATGGCGCCCTTGCAGTGGCCCTCGGAGGCGATCTGGGAGGCCGTGGCGCCGCTGCTGCCCGGGTTCACGGTCGAAGTCCTGCCCGAGATCGATTCCACCAACTCCGAGTTGATGCGCCGCGCCCGGGCCGGGCAGGTCGATCCGGTGCTGCTGGTGGCGCAAAGCCAGACCGCGGGCCGCGGGCGCCTGGGGCGGGGCTGGGTCAGCTCGCCTGGCGATTCGCTCACGTTCTCGCTGGGCCTGCCCCTGGCGCCGGCCGACTGGTCGGGGCTGTCCCTGGCGGTGGGCGTGGCCGTGGCCGAGGCGCTGGGCCCCGGCATCGGCCTGAAATGGCCCAATGACCTGTGGATCGACGGCCGCAAGCTCGCCGGCATCCTGGTCGAGACGGCTTCCGTGGCGGGCGCGCGCCACACCATCGTGGGCATCGGCATCAACATCGCGCCGCGCCCCGCAGGCGAGGGCATGGACATTGCCCCCGCCGACTTGCGCATGTTGTGGCCGCAGGCCGATGCCCCCGGCGCCTTGCTGCGCGTGGCCTTGCCCCTGGTGCGGGCGCTGCAGACCTTCGAGCGCGCGGGCTTTGCGCCCTTCGAGGCGGGCTTTGCGGCCCGTGACCTGCTGCGGGGTCGCGCCATCACCCTCAGCGACGGAACGACCGGTGAGGCCGCCGGCGTCGCCCCCGGCGGCGCCTTGCTGGTGCATACTGCGGCCGGCCTAAAGGTCGTTTCCAGCGCCGAAGTGAGCGTGCGACCCCTGCCCTGATGCTGCGTCTTGCCGTTTTGCTCCTGTTGCTCGTGAATGCGGCCTGGTTCGCCTGGGCCCAGGACCTGCTACG
This sequence comes from Comamonadaceae bacterium, assembly GCA_947455875.1. The sequence goes on along the minus strand of CANGSD010000009.1, from coordinate 7,676 downwards.
CCCCTGGGGTCTGGGGCCGTCCTCGCAGGCCGAGCCGCAGCGCCTGGCGCAGCAGGTCCAGCCCGAGGCGATGCGCCTGGTGCAGGGCGAAGAAGCCGTGCGGCTGGTCGAGTCCGCCCCGCCCCTGCGCCCCCCCGAATGCCTGGCCACCGCGCCCCTGCCGGAGCCCGTTGCCGCCGCCCTGCGTCAGCGCCTGGCGGCTTGGCCCCCGGGTAGCTGGCGGCTGGAGGCCACAGTCGAACCTGCGCGTTGGATCATCTACATGGGCAAGTACCCGGACGCCGAGATGGTCGAGCGCAAGAAGGCCGAACTGCGCCGACGGGGTGTCTCCTTCGAGCCGGTGGCCAATCCCGCGCTCGAGCCGGGCTTGTCGCTGGGGGGCTTCACCAGCCAGGCCGCCGCCAACGACCAGCTGGCGGTGCTGGCCACGCGCGATGTGCGGTCGGCGCGGGTGGTGCAGGAGCGCGCCGAATTGCGTGGCCAGGCCTTGCGCCTGCCGCTGGTGGACGACCTGCTGCGCCCGCGCCTGGGCGAGCTGCAGGCGGCGCTGGGCGGGCGGCCCTTGGCGCCCTGTCGCTAGGCGCTTATGCGTTCTTGGATCCGAAAGCGCAGGCTGATGCGCGTGCCAGGCATCGACGCGCCGGCTTGCATCGGTTCGATCTGGATCTCGCCGTGGTGCTGCTTGACGATCTCGTTGACGATGGGCAGTCCGAGACCCGAGCCGTCCACATTGGTACCCAGTGCCCGATAAAAGGGCTGAAGCACCAACTCGCGTTCGCCCGCCGGGATGCCCGGCCCGGAGTCTTCCACCTGCATCACGAGCACCTGGCCGAAGGGGTCAGCCACCACCCGCGCGGTGATCACCGCCGGGTTTTCGGCGCTCGAGGGCGTGTAGTTCAGGGCGTTATCCAGGAGGTTGCTGACCGCCTCCTTGAGCAGGGTGCGGTTGCCAAGAAGCGTGACGCCCTGTGTCTCGGTGGTTGCGCCCTCGTAGCCGAGGTCGATGTGCTTGTCCATGGCGCGCGGCAGGAAGTCGCGCACGGCATCCATCGTGATTTCTGCCAGGTTGCAGGGATGCAGCGTCATCGCGCGCCCGCTGTCTTCGGCGCGCGCCAGGGCCAGCAGTTGGTTCACGGTGTGCGTGGCACGCACGCTGGCGCGACCGATCTGCTTGAGGGATTGCTTGAGGGCCTCGGCATCGGTCTCCTCGCGCTGCGCGAGGTCGGCTTGCATGCGCAGGCCTGCCAGCGGCGTTTTCAGCTGGTGCGCGGCGTTCGCCAGGAAGCGCTTTTGGGTGGCCAGCGAGTCCTTCAGGCGTGTGAGCAGGTCGTTCACCGAGCCCACCAGGGGGGCCACTTCGAGCGGCACCGCCCGGTCGTCTAGCGGCGACAGGTCATCGGGCTTGCGCGCGCGTATGCGCTCCTCCAACTCGGACAAGGGCTTGATGCCCCGCACCAGCGCCAGCCACACCAGCAGCACGGCGAGCGGCAGGATCACGAACTGCGGCAGCATCACGCCCTTGATGATCTCGGTGGCCAGCACGGAGCGCTTCTCGCGCGTTTCGGCCACCTGCACCAGCACCCGCACCGGCGCCTCGCCAGGGGCCTGCAGTTCCACCCAGGTGGAAGCGACACGCACGTCCTGTCCCTGGATCTCGTCATCACGCAGGGCGACCGTCCCCACCCCTTGCGGCTCCTTGGGTGCAGTCAGGTCGCGATCACCCGCGAGCAGCGGGCCGGGCACCAGCCGCACCTGGTAGAAGATCTGGTCGGCATCGTCCGCGCGCAGGATCTCGCGGGCGGGTTGCGGCAAGTTGAAGTTGGGGCGCCCGCCCTGCACGGTCACGAGTTGCGCCAACGCCTGCACGTTGTATTCGAGTGCGCGGTCGAAGGGTTTGTCGGCAATGGCCTGGGCCACCAGCCAGGTCAGCGCGAGGCTCACTGGCCACAGCATCAGCAGCGGCGTGAGCATCCAGTCCAGGATCTCGCCAAACAGCGAGCGTTGCTCGCGCTGAAAAATTCGCATCAGCTCGGAATCTTCTCGAGGCAGTAGCCGAGCCCGCGCACGGTGGCAATGCGAATCGGCCCCTTCTCGATCTTTTTGCGCAGACGGTGGATGTAGACCTCGATGGCGTTGTTGCTCACCTCTTCACCCCATTCGCACAGACGCTCGACCAGCTGGTCCTTGTTGACCAGGCGTCCTGCGCGTTGCAGCAGCACTTCGAGCAGGCCCAACTCGCGTGCGGACAGCTCGATCATCTTGCCGTCGATGGTGGCCACGCGGCCCGCCTGGTCGTACAGCAGCGGGCCGTGCTTGATCGTGCTGCTGGCGCCGCCCATGCCGCGGCGCGTGAGCGCGCGCACGCGCGCTTCGAGCTCCTGCAAGGAGAAGGGCTTGGCCATGTAATCGTCGGCGCCGTAATCCAGTCCCTCGACCCGCTCCTCGACACCATCGGCGGCGGTGAGGATCAGGACGGGCAAGGCCGAGCCGCGACCGCGCAGCTTGCGCAGAACTTCCAGGCCGTGCATCTTGGGCAGGCCCAGGTCGAGGATCAAGAGGTCGAACTCGGTGTTCGCCAGGAGCGCGGCGTCCGCCTCGGAGCCGCTGGCTACATGGTCGACGGCCGCACCGGAGGCCCGCAGGCTGCGCAGCAAACCGTCGGCCAGGACTTGGTCATCTTCCGCGATGAGGATACGCACGCTTGTCTCCTTTGAGGGGCGCCGTGTTGCGCGCCGCGTCTTCTCGTGATGGTCCGAATGATTCTAGGATGCGTAGGCCTCTAGTCCCATCCCCACCACCGTCGCGACGGCCTCGCCCACCTCCGCGCGGAACTCCGCCTCCGCCTGGGCCACCGCGTCACGGAACGCCTGCAGCCACGCCAGCCCCGTCGGCGTGAAGCGCACCTGCCGCGCCCGTGCGTCGTGCGGGTCGGGCTCGCGCACCACCAGGCCCCAAGCCTCGCATTGCATCACCAGATCGCCCATGGCCTGCTTGGTCATGCCGGCGCGCGCGGCCAGATCGGTCAGGCGCGAGCCCCCCAAGGCCAGGTGCCGGGTGATGTGGATGTGGGCCGCGCCGATCTGGTCGCGGGCGGCCAGGTTGGACAGCGCCAGCGGCACCTCGACGTTGTGCGCCATCAGGTACAGCACGCGCGCGTCGAAGCGGCGCATGGCATGCCCCAGCAGCCGCCCCAAATGGGTCTGGCGCCAGCCGTCGTCGGGTATTTCAGTCACGTCGAAATGGTAAGGCAAACTGACCGAAAAATCAGTTTACAGCTTGCAAACAGCGGTTAAAGTGCTGGTCATGCATCCAGCCTGTGATTAACAACACAGAGCTGATTTCCTGTAAGTCATTGATCCTCAAGGAGAATTTTCATGGACGCACAAGTCAAGGGCACCAAGATCGCCGCCGCCGATTCCGAGAAGTCCAAGGCCCTCCAGGCCGCGCTGGCCCAGATCGAGAAGCAGTTCGGCAAGGGCACGATCATGCGCCTGGGCGAAGGCGAGAAGATCGAGGACATCCAGGTCGTCTCCACCGGCTCCCTGGGTCTGGACATCGCCCTGGGCGTCGGCGGTCTGCCGCGTGGTCGTGTGATCGAGATCTACGGCCCCGAGTCCTCGGGCAAAACCACCCTGACCCTGCAGGTCATCGCCCAGATGCAAGGCCAGGGCGGCACCTGCGCCTTCGTCGACGCCGAGCACGCGCTGGACGTGCAATACGCCCAGAAGCTGGGCGTCAACCTGCCCGACCTGCTGATCTCCCAGCCCGACACCGGCGAGCAGGCTCTCGAGATCGTCGACAGCCTGGTGCGCTCCGGCGCGGTCGACCTGATCGTCGTCGACTCGGTCGCTGCGCTCACGCCCAAGGCCGAAATCGATGGCGAGATGGGCGACTCTCTGCCTGGCTTGCAGGCCCGCCTCATGAGCCAGGCCCTGCGCAAGCTCACCGCCACGATCAAGAAGACCAACTGCATGGTCATCTTCATCAACCAGATCCGCATGAAGATCGGCGTCATGTTCGGCTCGCCCGAGACCACCACCGGCGGCAACGCGCTGAAGTTCTACGCCTCGGTACGTCTCGATATCCGCCGCACCGGCACCATCAAGAAAGGCGAAGAGGCCATCGGCAACGAGACCAAGGTCAAGGTCGTCAAGAACAAGGTGGCGCCTCCCTTCAAGACCGCCGAGTTCGACATCCTCTTTGGTGAAGGCATCAGCCGCCACGGTGAAATCATCGACATGGGCGTGAACGCGCGCATCCTCGAAAAATCCGGCGCCTGGTACGCCTACAACGGCGAGAAGATCGGCCAAGGCCGTGACAACGCTCGCGAGTTCCTGCGCGAGAACCCCGAACTCGCCCGCGAGATCGAGAACAAGGTGCGCGAGTCTCTGAGCATCCCGCTGCTGCCGGCGGCTGTGGGCGACGAAGGCGACGCCAAAGCCGAATAAGCCACTGTGCCCGGGCCGCGCTCCGCTCCTGCCTTCCAGCCTTCGCTCAAGGGGCGGGCCCTGCGTCTGCTCTCCATGCGAGAGCATTCGCGCCAGGAGCTCGAGCGCAAGCTCGCCGCACACGAAGAAGAGCCCGGCCAACTGGCCCGCGCGCTCGACGAGTTGGAAGCCAAGGGCTTCATCAGCCCCGAGCGCGTGGCCGAGTCGGTGCTGAACCGGCGCGCTGCGCGCCTGGGGGCCGGGCGCATCCGCCAGGAGCTGCAGGCCAAGGGCTTGGAGGGTGAGGTGGTGGCCCAGGCGATGGCGCAGCTCAAGGGCACCGAGCTCGCACGCGCCCGCGAGGTCTGGCGCCGCAAGTTCGACACGCCACCCCAAGACGCCGCCTCACGCGCCAAGCAGTCGCGCTTTCTGGCGGCGCGCGGCTTCGGCGGCGAGGTGATTCGCCGGGTTCTGGCCGGCGGCTTCGACGACGGGGATTAGAAATCTGCGTGTAGGGGATTCGATTCAGCCCCAGGCCAGCCCCGCCTGGCTTCTGTCTTCGATTTGCCAAATTTTGTATATTTCTATAACATACAAAAATGATTGACTTCGATGCAGTCATCGGCTTTGAGTGGGACTCGGGAAACGCGCGAAAGAGCGAGATCAAGCATGGCGTGACGCAGGCTGAAGCGGAGGAAATCTTTTTCCACCAGCCCCTCTTGATCGGGAAAGACGGCAAGCACAGCGACAAAGAGGGCCGCTATCTCGCGCTAGGCAAGACGCGCAAGGCGCGCGCGCTGACCGTGATCTTCACGCTGCGGCAGGAGGGAACGCTGATTCGCGTGATTTCTGCGCGTGACCAGCATCGCAAGGAAAGGACGTTGTATGACCAAGCCCACCACTAAGCTCAAGGCCCCGCCGAAATTCCGATCGGAAGCCGCAGAACGCGCGTTCTGGGAGGCCAAGGGGAATGATGCGACGCAATTTTTTGCGCCATCGACGCTGACCTCCGCCAGGTTCAAGAATCTCAAGCCCTCGACCACCAGCATCTCCATCCGCCTCTCCGACAGCCTGCTCGAGGGGATACGACAGCAGGCCAACAAGCTGGATGTGCCTTACCAGTCGCTCATGAAAGTGTGGCTGACCGAGAAGCTGCGGGAGGCAGCCGATTGAGTCAACCTGCGCGCCGTGGCGCGCAAGTCATATCCCCAGCATCAGCTTGAGGTTTTGCACCGCGGCGCCGCTGGCGCCCTTGCCCAGGTTGTCCAGGCGGGCCACCACCACGGCGTGCCGGTGCTCCGTGTTGGAGAACACGCGCAGCTCCATCCGATTCGTGTCCGTCAACGCCAACGCATCGAGCTTGCCGTTGTCGGTCGGCGGCAGCACGCTGACCCACTCGCTATCCGCGTAATGGCGCGCCAGCGCATCGTGCAGGTCCTGCGGCGAGGGCTGACCCGGCAGCAGGTCCAGATGCAGCGGCAGCTGCACCAACATGCCTTGACGGAAGTTGCCTACCGAGGGTGTGAAGATGGGCCGGCGTGTGAGGCCGGTGTACTGCATGATCTCCGGCAGGTGCTTGTGCTTCAGGCCCAGCGCATACAACTCGAAAGCCGGCGCGCGGCCCGCTTCGTAGTCTTCGATCATGGTGCGGCCGCCGCCCGAATACCCCGACACCGAGGGCAGAGCCAACGGGAAATCACGCGGCACCAGCCCCGCATCCACCAGCGGGCGCAGGATCGCGATCGCGCCCGTCGCATAGCAACCCGGGTTGCTCACGCGCCGCGCGGCGGCCACCGCCTCGCGCTGGCCCGCCGCCAGCTCCGGAAATCCATACACCCAGCCTGCGGCCGTGCGGTGCGCAGTGGACGCGTCGATGATCCGCGGCCCGCGCCCCTGCGTGCGCTCGATCTCGGCCACCATCGCCGCCGACTCGATGGCGGCTTCGTCGTGCAGACACAGGATCACCAGGTCGACGCCCGCCATCAGCTCGCGCTTGGCGGCCAGGTCCTTGCGCCGCGCCGGGTCGATGCTGACCAACTCGATCTCGGGCATGTGCGCGAGCCGTTCGCGTATTTGCAGTCCGGTGGTGCCGGCTTCGCCGTCGATGAATACTTTGGGCATGGTGAGGCTTGCGAAAGTGAGGCGCCGTGTCAGCGCCGCGGAAGATGCGTCGCGCAGGATTGGTGCTGTGCAGCATGATACAGTCGCGGGCTGCTATCCGGCACCTGACACCCGGCCTGCGTCTGACCCTGCCGGGCATCCCTGACCAGCTTCTCAAGAGAGACCCCCTCATGAAGATTCACGAGTACCAAGGCAAGGAGATCTTGCGCAGCTTTGGCGTGCCCGTTCCCCGCGGCATTCCGGCTTTCACGGTCCAGGAGGCGGTCGAGGCCGCTCAGAAACTCGGCGGCCCGGTGTGGGTGGTCAAGGCCCAGATTCATGCGGGTGGCCGTGGCAAGGGCGGTGGCGTGAAGGTCGCCAAGTCCATCGACCAGGTCAAGGACCTGGCCAGCCAGATCCTGGGCATGCAGCTCAAGACCCACCAGACCGGCCCCGAGGGCCAGAAGGTGCGGCGTCTGTACATCGAAGACGGCGCGGACATCCAGCAGGAGTACTACCTCTCGCTCGTCACCGATCGCGCCACCCAGAAGATCGCCTTCATCGCCTCCAGCGAAGGCGGCATGGACATCGAGGAAGTGGCCCACGCCACCCCCGAGAAGATCATCACGGTCTTTGTCGATCCGCTCACGGGTCTGACCCCCGCGCAAGGCCAGGAGATCGCCAAGGGCATCGGCATGCCCGCCGACTCCGTCGCCCAGTTCATCGACGTGTGCCAGAAGCTGTACACCTGCTACATGGACACCGACGCCTCGCTGGTCGAGATCAACCCTCTGAACCGCGACGGCAAGGGCAACATCATCGCCCTGGACGCCAAGTTCAACTTCGACGCCAACGCGCTGTTCCGTCACCCCGACATCGTCGCCCTGCGTGACCTCGACGAAGAAGACCCCGCCGAGATCGAAGCCTCGAAGTTCGACCTGGCCTACATCAGCCTGGACGGCAACATCGGCTGCCTGGTCAACGGCGCGGGCCTGGCCATGGCCACCATGGACACCATCAAGCTGTTTGGCGCCGAGCCCGCCAACTTCCTGGACGTGGGCGGCGGCGCCACCCCGGAGAAGGTCACCGAGGCCTTCAAGATCATGTTGAAAAACAAGAAGGTCAAGGCCATCCTGGTCAACATCTTCG
>CANGSD010000008.1 GCA_947455875.1 Comamonadaceae bacterium | reverse complement strand
TAGGTCACCACATTGGAGACGTTCTGGGCGGCCTTGCGCACCTGACGGATCTCGCCCTCAAAGCCCTGGCCCGGGAAGGCATCGACGGTGAAGGTGGCTTTCTGGCCGGGGCGGATGCGGCCGATGTCGCTCTCGTCGACGCTGGCCTCCACCTGCATGTCTTGCAGGTTCTGCGCGATCACGAACAACTCGGGCGCCTGCAGGCTGGCCGCCACGGTTTGGCCTTTTTCTACCGCGCGCTTGATCACGATGCCGTTGACCGGCGAGACGATGCGGGTGCGCGCCAGATCGACTCGGGCCTGCGCCAACCCCGCCTGGCGCTGGGCCACGTTCGCCTGTGCGCTCTTGACCTGGGCATCCGCCACACCCAACTGGGCCTGCACGGACTTGAGCGCTTCGGCGCTGGTATTGACCAAAGCCTCGGCCTTCTCGGCCTCGCTCTTGGCGATGAACTCGCGGGCCACCAGCATGCGCTTGCGATCGAGGTCGCGGCGCGCTTCGCTGAGGTCCACCTGGGCGCGCGACACCGCAGCCCGGGCGGCTGCCCCATTGGCCTGCGCGGTCAGGACGGCGGCCTGGGCGGCGTCCACATCGGCCTGGGCCTGGCGCACGCGGTACTCAAAGGTCTCGGGGTCGATCAGGGCGATCAACTGCCCAGCCCGCACCTCGCTGTTGAAGTCCACGAGCAGGTCCTTGATCTGGCCCGAGACCTGGGTGCCCACCGAGACCTGGCTCACCGGATTGACCGTGCCGGAGGCGGACACCGTCGCCTGCAAAGGGCCCTGTTCAATCAGGCCGGTGCGGTAGGTGACCGCGGGCGTCTGGTCCTGCATCCACCACGCCACGCCGCCCGCCACCGCCAGCGCCAGGACCACCAACAGGACCCACAGCTTCCAGGAGAACGTGTTCTTCATCTACGCATTGTAGAAAGGGGACGAAGGCCCCTGCACGCCCGGCCCATCAGGCCGTGTTGGGTCGGGGATGTGTCCTACGGGTCACCGGCGGCAGGACAATGACGGGACTTAGCGCTTGTAGGAATCGTCGATACGGTCCACACGGCGCACGAGAGCGTCAAAAACATCCTGGCCGGCGCCAAAACGCGTATCCCACTGCAAGGCGTCGCCGGTGGTCTTGCGCACGATGTCGTCCGAAATAGCAAGCGCGGGGCCCAGGGCCGCCTGGGCGACCTGGATCTCGCAGGCACGCTGCAGGGTCCACAAGCGGGCCAGCGTCAAGGGCAAGGTCTGGCCCCAGGCCAATAGCCCGTGATTACGCAAAATCATCAGGGGGCGGTTGCCCATATTTTTCAGCAGGCGAGGCGCCTCCTCGGCGTGGACGGTAATGCCTTCGAAATCGTGATAAGCCACCATGCCACCGAGCTGTGCGGAGTAGAAGTTGTTCTGGGCCAGACCCGTGGCGGTGCAGGCCACCGCCAGGCCGGCGGTGGTGTGCGTGTGCATCACGCAGTGCGCCTGGGGAATGTGCTCGTGGATCGCCGAGTGCACAGTGAATCCGGCGGGATTGGCGCCCCAGGGGCTGTCATCGAGCTTATTGCCCTGGACATCGATCTTGAGCAGATTACTGGCCGTGACCTCGCTGTAATGCAGGCCGAAGGGGTTGATCAGGAAATGTTTTTTTCCACCGGTGACGCTATCGGGCAGACGCAGCGTGATGTGGTTGTAGATCATCTCCGTCCACCCCAGCATGTCGAAGATGCGATAGCAGGCCGCCAACTGCACGCGTGCAGCGTGTTCTTCGGGGTGCAATGTCCCAAGGGATGTCATGGGGCGGTCTCCTTGTGCCGGCGAATGCTTTTGCGAGGGTCTTAAGCCCCAAACTTGTACCACAGCCCTTGCGTTCACTCGGCCCGCCTAAAATCGGACGCTTATGACTGCCCCCACAGACTCCGCGTCCACTCCGGAAGGTGCCAAGATCAGCAACTTCCTGCGCCAGATCATTGATCGCGATCTGGAGCAGGGCACCTATGCGCAACGCCATTGGGCGGGCCACCCGGCAGACGCCGACACCCACCAGGCGGGTGCCCCCGACCCCGCCCGCATACGCACCCGCTTCCCGCCCGAGCCCAATGGCTACCTGCATGTGGGCCACGCCAAGAGCATCTGCCTGAACTTCGGGCTGGCCCGCGACTACGGCGGGGTGTGCCACATGCGCTTTGACGACACCAATCCCGAGAAGGAAGACCAGGAGTATGTGGACGGCATCCTGGATGCCGTGCGATGGCTCGGGTTCTCGTGGGACGCCCACGGCACCTCGCATCTGTATCAGGCCAGCGACTACTTTGACTTCATGTACCGCGCCGCCGAGTCCCTGATCGAGGCCGGACTGGCCTATGTCGACGAGCAAACCCCCGAGCAGATGCGCGCCCATCGCGGCGACTTCAGCAAGCCCGGCACGGACAGCCCCTATCGCACCCGCACACCACAGGACAACCTGACACGCTTTCGCCAGATGCGCGAGGGCCAACTGCCCGATGGCGCCGCCGTGCTACGCGCCAAGATCGACATGGCCAGCCCCAACCTGAACATGCGCGACCCAGCCCTGTACCGCATCAAGCATGCCGAGCACCACCACACGGGCAACGATTGGTGCATCTACCCGATGTACACGTTCGCGCATCCCATCGAAGACGCGCTCGAGAACATCACCCACAGCATCTGCACCCTCGAATTTGAAGACCAGCGCCCCTTCTACGACTGGCTGCTCGATCGCCTGCGCGAAAGGGGCCTGATCAACGCGCCGCAGCCGCGCCAGTACGAATTCGCCCGCCTGAACCTCACCTACGTCGTCACCAGCAAGCGCAAGCTCAAACAGCTGGTCGACGAGCGCCATGTCAGTGGCTGGGACGATCCGCGCATGCCCACCATCGTCGGCCTGCGCCGACGCGGCTACACGCCCGAGAGCCTGCAGCTGTTTGCCGAACGCATCGGCGTGACCAAGGCCCATGGCTGGATCGACTTCAGCACCCTGGAGATCGCCCTGCGCGACGACCTCGACCCCCGCGCCGCCCGCGCGATGGCGGTGCTCGACCCCGTCCGGCTCGTGATCGACAACTGGGACGAGGTGATGGGCGCAGACCACCTCGAGCCCTGCGTCGCCCCGGTGCACCCGCACCATCCCGAGCGCGGTCAACGTGAATTTCGCTTTGGCCGCGAACTGTGGATCGAGCGCGGCGACTATGAGGCCGTACCGCCCAAGGGCTACAACCGCCTTTTCCCTGGCAACAAAGTGCGCCTGAAGTACGGCTATGTGGTCGAGTGTGTGGGCGCCGACACCGATGCAGGCGGCCAGGTGCAGACCGTGCACGCCCGCCTGATCCCCGACACCAAGAGCGGCACCCCGGGCAGCGACAGCGTCAAGGCCAAGGGCGTGATCACCTGGGTAGGGGCCAGCGACGGCGTGCGCGCGCAGGTGCGCCTGTACGACCGCCTCTTCACCGTGCCCCAGCCCGACACCGGCGAGCGCGATTTCCTGCAGGAGATCAACCCCGACAGCCTGAAGACGGTGAGCGCCTGGGTCGAACCCTCACTGGCCCGGGCCCAGGCCGATGCCAAATTCCAATTCGAGCGGCACGGCTACTTCGTGGCCGACCGCGTCGATCACAGCGCCCAGGGGCTGGTGTTCAACCGCACCACCGGCCTGAAAGACAACTGGGCGAAATAAACGCTCAGGTCGGGGGCCTCAGTGCCCCGCGCGCGCCAGCCGCAGTTCGTTCTCACCCTGCGCGTTGCCACCGCCAGGCACCGTCTCCTGCGCGCGATCGAGCACCTGTGACAAGCGGGCCGCTAGTTGTTCGTCGGCGTCCGCGCCGGTGCCCACATACACACCGTGCGTGAGCGTGATGTGCGCCGCTTCGAAGGCGCCCGCACCGGCGCACAGCGTGGTGCGCGTGGGCGCATCCTGACTGGCCAGCACCAGCATGGCCGGCACCACGGCCTCGGGGCCGAAGGCCTGCAGCATGTCGGGCGGGAACAGGTCCTGCGTCATACGCGTGGCGGCGGTGGGGGCCAGGCAGTTCACACGGATGTCGTGCTTGGCGCCTTCGAGCGCCAAGGTCTGCATCAGGCCCACCAGGGCGAGCTTGGCCGCTCCGTAATTGGTCTGGCCGAAGTTGCCATACAGGCCCGAGGACGAGGAGGTCAACACGATACGGCCGTATTTCTGGGCCGTCATGTGCGGCCACACCGCCTTGCAGCAATGCACAGCCCCCATGAGATGCACGTCCAGCACTTGGCGGAAGTCGGCCAACTCCATCTTGGCAAAGCTCTTGTCACGCAGGATGCCGGCATTGCTCACGACGATGTCCACGCGGCCCCAGGTGTCCATGGCCTGCTGCACCATCTTTTGCACCGCATCGAAATCCGTGACCGAGGCCCCGTTGACGATGGCCTCGCCGCCTCGGGCGCGGATCTCGTCCACCACGGCCTGTGCCGCGCTCACCGAGCCGCCCGCGCCATGCACGTCCCCGCCCAGATCGTTGACCACTACCTTGGCGCCACGCGCGGCCAGGGCCAGCGCATGCTGGCGACCCAGGCCCCCGCCTGCACCGGTCACGATGGCCACGCGGGCCTTGAAATCGAGTGCCATATTGCCTTGCTCCTTTTGTTTTTTGCGCGCCAGACTCTACGCCGGTCGGTGCAAGGCGCCTGTTCCTCAGGGGACAGACGCCGGGCCGCGCGCGCTTACGGCGCCCCCAGCGAAGGCGCGACTGCACCGCGCGATAGACCCAGGCGCTGGGGCGCGATGTATTGCTGCCGGTAGATCTCGAAGGGCATCGAATCGTTCGCCTCGATCCTTTGCTGCTCCTGGATCGACTGCGCGCTGAGTGCGCCAAAGCGGGCCTGCAGGCTCTCATCCCAGGGCAATCCGAGCAGGTGATCGCGCGCAAGGCGCGAGCGCTCGAGACCGAAGCCCAAAAAGGAATGGCTGTCGCGGTTCATGGCCTCGAGCACACGGGCCGACGGCAGTCGCTGCGGCGCCTTGAGCAGATCACGCGCGTCCTGTACGGCGCGTAGGTGCGCTTCATCGCCCGCGGCCTCATCGAGCACACCGGCGATGGGCTCCATTGCGTCCAGCAATTCGCGCCCCCACTCGGACAAGCCCACCCAGCCCTGTCCGCGCTCGAGTTGCAGCCCCGGCTGGCGCCCGAAGGCCGCCGTCTTGTGCTGGTTGCGGCCGATCTGCGCGATCTCCTGCGGCGTATCCAGCGGGCTCTCGGACAGCAGGCAATGCAGCAGGAAGACATCGATCAGGCGCATGGCTTGGACGTGGATGCCCACCGGCTCGAAGGGATCGAGATCCAGCAGCCGCACCTCGACGTACTCGACGCCGCGTTCGCGCAGCGCGTGCAGCGGACGCTCGCCAGGAAAGATATTGCGTTTGGGGCGGATGGTGCCGTAGAACTCGTTCTCGATCTGCAGCAAGGTGGTGGCCAGCTGCTGGTAGCGGCCCTGCGCGTCGCGTACGCCGATCGCCTCATACGGCGGATAGGGCCGCGTCAGCGCCTCGTGCAGCGAGGCGGCATAGCCATCGAGGTCGTTGTAGCTCACGGCCAGGCGGGCCTGGGCATCGCTCTGATAGCCCAGACGCCCCATACGCAGCGACGTGGCATGCGGCAAATAGAGGGTGTCGGCCGACAGGGCCTGCAGCTCGTGGGGACGTCCGTCTATGAAAGAGGCGTTGAGCGCCGGCGAGGCGCCCAAGAGATACAGCAGCAGGAAGGCATGCCGACGGAAATTGCGGATCAGGCCAAAGTAGTCCGCATTGCCCACACCCGGCATCGACCAGTTGTAATGAATGCCCGAGATCGTCTGCATGCGCCGGCCATAGCGGTGCGCCAGCCCCATGCGATACACGCTCTTGGCCTGGCCCACATTGGAGCTGCCGTAGTACCCGATCGGGATCTCGTCTTCGGTCGGCAGTCGGCACGGCATGCTGGAGGCCCACAGCATCTCCGGGCCCATGGCCCGCAGCGTGAACTGATGGATCTGGGCCAGTTCGTCCACGCAAGCCTGCGGGGTCGCGTGCACGCCGGTGATCAACTCCAGCTGCGCCTCGCTGTAGTCGGTGGTGATGTTCGGATGGGTGAGAGCCGATCCCAGCGCACTCGGATGCGGGGTCGTCGCCAAAGCGCCGTCGGAAGTCGCCCGCAGGCTCTCCTTCTCGACGCCGCGCCGGATGCCCCGCAGCTGCTGACGGTCTAGGCGCGCCAAGACCGGTGGTGGAATTCTCATGCTCTCTCTTCGGGGCGTCGCCCAATGAACAGGGGAACTTAACACCTTTGCCGAATTTTTGCCGACGCGGCCCGTCGACCGACAAGCCCGCGCACCGCGCGGGCCCTGTCAGGTGGGCCGACTTCAGTTGCGATCCGCGCGCTGCGTGCGAGGCGCGCTCTGGCCGGCGTCGCTTTCCGTGCCGAGACCTGACCCCATGCTGCCACTGGCGCCCGTGGTGCTGGAGGTGGTGCCCGTACCGCTGGACCCCATGGGCGCGCCCGCACCGCTGGTCCCGGTATCGCGGCCCGCGCCGCCCGGCGCAGTGACGGCGCTGCCACCCGGACCCGCCGTGCCGGGGCTGGCACTGGTGGCGGGGCTGGTGCCCGTACTGCTGCTGCCCGTGCTGCTGCTTCCCGTGCTGCCACTGCCCGCACCCATGGTGCCGGTGCTCGCGCCCGGGGCGACACCCGGGGCGGGGCTGGAGGGCGCGGTCTCGGCGCCCGCGCTGTCAGCACCCGGGTACGTCGTGCTGCTTTGGGCGAGCGCGACACCACAGGCAGCGGTCAAGGCCAGACTGGCCAGCGAGGTGCGTAAGAGAGGGGATCGATTCATGTCGGGAACTCCTTGAAATGCGGGAGACGATGAACAACGCTGGCATTGATGCCAGCTGCGACCAGCCTAGTGATCCGCAAACTCGCTTCCGTCGGTGACGGCCCGTAACCCGTGTCGGACAGTGCCCGCGTCGCGTGCACTCGCAGGTCGCGAGGGTGGGCCTGCTTCGGACATGCCAAAGACATCGCGGTGCGTGCGAATCTCCGGCAACACGTAAACCACCGCGCCCGCGCGCGCATGCGGCGCTAACACCGCTTCGTAGAAGTGACGCGGCAGGTTGATGCATCCATAGGAGATCCGGTTGTCCTGCGGCGTGGGCGAGGCCAGACGCTGCAGCCGTCGCTCGGCCTGCACGCGGGTGCGCACGCGGTGCATGGAAACCGCCGCGTCATAGTCGACCCACACGATGTCCTCGCCCTGCGCATTGACCCCAGCTTCGGCGATAAACCGACCTGCCGGTGTCGTGCGCTCCTCGGGTCGGATCTGCGACAGCGGTCTCTCGCCGATGCCGGGCACGGTGTCGTCGCCGCGCGCGCTGCCAAGCAGAACAGGGGCTGCTCCGAGCAATCGACCGCTCGCATCCAAAACGAATATCCGCGCCTGCTTCTTGTCGACAATGACCCAGGCGCGCCCGCGTGCATCGCCGGTGCGCAAGACCCAATCGGCCACCTCGCGCACTTCCCGCGAGGGGCGTGATGGGCCAAAGTCGACGGTCACACCCGCGGCGGCTGCAGTGGTACCGAGAGCACCCGAGACGACCAGCCAGACCCCGACCGCCCAGCGCGCAGGCGATCTCGACCCGACCCAGCGTTCAAGCAGATACATGGCAGGCGATCCGAGGGCAAGCGACCCGAACCAGAGCGTAGCGTGCACGCCGGGCGATCGATCTCGCGTGGTCCCACACCACGAGGCGCTGTAGGCGCGTCGGCTCAGGCCCTCAATCGGCGCGCACGAGTCGCCACAGCGAGGTCACCTCGCGCGCGCGCGCCGCCGCCAGCGGGTCGTCGGGATCCGTCGCCTTGGGGTGGCGCGGCGCAATGTCCAGGCGCGCATGCACGGCCAGCCCGCCTGCTGCGATCCATTGCAGGAGCACATCGCGCGTGCGAAGGCCCAGGTGTTCGGCGAGGTCGGACAGAATCAACCAGCCCTCGCCGCCTGGAGCCAGGTGAGTGACCAGACCGGCCAAAAAGCCACGCAGCATCTGGCTATCGGGGTCGTAGACGGCGCGCTCGAGCGCGGACTGGCCGCGGGCCGGCACCCAGGGCGGGTTGCAGACCACCAGCGGCGCCTGGCCCGGGGGAAACAGATCCACCGCCTGCAACTGCACACGCTCCTGCACGCCCAGGCGCGTCAGGTTGTCGCGGGCGCAGGCAAGGGCGCGTTCGTTCATGTCGGTCGCCACCACACGGTCCACCCCCCGCCGCGCCAGCAGGGCGGCGATCACGCCCGTGCCGGTGCCGATGTCAAAGGCCAGCGAGTGATCGGCTGGCAACGGCGCGCGCGCCACCAGGTCCAGGTACTCGCCACGCACCGGCGAGAACACGCCGTAGTGCGGATGGATGCGGTTGGAAGGCGCGCTGCCCAGCGCCGCAATCTCCACCCCTTTCTTACGCCACTCGTGCGCACCCACCAGCCCCGTCAACTCGCGCAAAGCCACCACCACCGGCGCGCCTGCAGACGGGCCCCAGGCCTCCTGGCAGGCCTGGCGCAGGTCGGGCGCGCGTCGCAAAGCGATGGTGTAGTCGGGGGCAAGTTCGATCAGCAGCATGCCCAGCACGCGCGCGCGTCGGCCCTGGGCCTGACGATGGCGATAAAACAGATCGGCCGGCGCGGCAGGCGCTGGCGACGCGGACTTGCGGGGCTTGCGGTCGAGGCGCCGCCCCAGGGCCTGCAGCAACTGGCGCGCATTGTGAAAGTCACCGCGCCACAACAAGGCCGTACCCTCGCAGGCCAGGCGATACGCCACATCGGCAGGCAGTTGGTCATCGACGATCTGTACCCGCGTCGGCGCGGGCCAGCCGGCCTCGCTTTGCCAGCGCGCGCTGCGCGCAGCGTCCGCATCGGTCCATTGCAGCAGCGTGTCGCTGTTAGCTTCGGTCATGGGTGTGCGGCGTGCGAGAGGGCGGACAGGTAGGGACCCACGATTATCGACGCAGCCCGTGCGATGGCGCCGCGGCAAAAACGGGCATGATCCCGTCTGTGAAGTTTCTGCTCGTGATGATGCTTGTCGTGGCCACCCGCTGGAGCCACGCCGCCCCTTTCGAAGACACCCTCGCGCAACGCACACTGGCCTGCACCGCCTGCCACGGCGCCCAAGGGCGCGCAGGGCCCGATGGCTACTACCCGCGCATCGCCGGCAAGCCCGCGGGCTATCTCTACCACCAGCTGCTGCATTTTCGGGAGGGGCGTCGCCACTATGGCCTCATGACGCGCCTGCTCGATCCGCTGTCCGACGCTTACCTGATGGAGATCGCGCAGCACTTTGCCAGCCTCGATCTGCCCTATCCGCCGCCCGCATCCGCTCGCGCGCCGCAGGCCACCCTGGAGCGCGGTCGCACGCTGGCCCTGCAAGGCGATCCCGCACGCCAACTGCCCGCCTGCGCGCAATGCCACGGCGCATCGCTCACCGGCGTTCTACCCAATACGCCTGGCTTGCTCGGGCTACCCCGCGATTACCTGAACGCGCAAATGGGCGCATGGCGTAGCGGCGAGCGGCGCGCGCACGCGCCAGACTGCATGGCGCAGATCGCGCGCAGGCTCGAGCCCGACGACCTCAATGCCGTCACCGCCTGGCTGGCGTCGCAGACGCTGCCCGCCAACCCGAAACCCCAGACCCGCCTGCCCGCTGCGCCGAGCATGGTGTGTGGCAGCGTGACCCTGCCGCCCGCAACCGGCGCCAAGCCATGAAGCGCCGCATCGTCTGGGCGCTGGCGTTGGGGGGACTGGTGATCGCATCGGCCTGCGCCTGGCTGTATGCGCGCAGCGAAGCGCCGGGCCAAAACGACCTGCCCGCCGCAGCGTGGCCACACCCCGCAGGCGCCGACACCGTCGCGCGCGGCGAGTACCTCACGCGCGCCGGCAATTGCATGGCCTGCCACACCGACCGGGGCGGCGCGCCCTGGGCGGGCGGACGCGCGCTGGCCACGCCCTTTGGCACCGTCTACGCCGGCAACCTCACCCCCGATGTGCGCACCGGCCTGGGCGCCTGGAGCGGTGAGGACTTCTGGCGCGCCCTGCACCACGGACGCTCGCGCGACGGACGCATGCTGTATCCGGCCTTCCCCTACACCCACTACACACGCATCACGCGCGCAGACGCCGATGCGATGTATGCCTACTTGCGCACCCTGGCGCCGCAGGATCGCCCCAACACCCCGCACGCGCTGAACTGGCCGTACAACACCCAGGCCGCTCTGGCGGTGTGGCGGGCCCTGTACTTTCGCCCCGGCGGCCACCGCGAAGAAGTGGAGCGCGGGCCGCAATGGAACCGCGGCGCCTATCTGGTGCAGGGCCTGGGGCATTGCTCGGCCTGTCACAGCGCCCGCAACGCTTGGGGCGCCAGCGAGGTGCTGGATCTCTCGGGCGGCATGATCCCGATGCAGGCTTGGTATGCGCCCTCGCTGACTTCATCATCGGAGGCCGGTGTCGCCGACTGGCCCCTGGCGGACATCGTGAGCTTGCTACGCACGGGTCAATCGCCCTCGGCCAGCACGCTCGGCCCGATGGCCGAGGTCGTTCTTCACAGCACCCAGCATCTGGGTGAACCGGACCTGCAAGCGATGGCGGTGTTTCTCAATTCCGTACCCCAGACGCAAGCCACACGCCCGTCCACCGCACTTCCAGCCACCGCCAACGCGGTCCAACGCGGCGCACGTATCTACGGCGAGCAATGCGCCCAGTGCCATGGCGAGCGTGGCGAAGGTGTGGCGGGCGCCTACCCGCGTCTGGCCGGCAACCGCGCCGTCACGCTACCCGTCACCGCGAACCTCGTGCAAGTGACCATCCACGGCGCCTACGCACCCGCCACCGCCGGCCACCCCCGACCCTTCGGCATGCCGCCCTATGCCTTGGTGCTCAGTGACGCCGACATCGCCGCGGTCCTCACCTTTGTGCGCGGCGCCTGGGGCAACCAGGCGGGTGCGGTCAGCGAGTTGGACGTGGCGCAGCAACGCAGCACGCGGTATTGAGCGACGGCGCGCGTCTTAGCCGCCGTCCCAGCGCACCAGGGGCTGTGTGGCGACGGCAGCCCGTTGTTCCGATGTGACGCGCTGCGGCGCCACCTGCGCCAGGGGCACCAGCACAAAAGCACGTTGCGTCCACCGGGGATGGGGCACGGTCAGCGCGGGGCTGTCGATGCGCGCGTCGCCGTACATCAGCAGATCGAGATCGAGCGTGCGCGGTGCATGGTGCCAGGGTCGCTCACGGCCTGCGGCCTGCTCTAGGCCCTGCAAGGCTGCAAGCAATTCAGTGGCCGTCAGACGCGTTTCCACGGCCGCGACCGCGTTGATGAAATCCGGCCCCTGGGCCTCATGCGGCGCGGTGCGATACAGATCCGATGCTGCGAGCAGTCGGGTGTGAGGCAGCAGCCCGAGATCGCTCAGGGCCTGGCGCACGGCGGCGGCGGGATCGCCCAGATTGGCCCCGAGGCCCACATAGGCGGTGACCGGCTCGCGCAGCATGCTCCCTCCAGCGCGCAGCGACCCGCGCCTAGCCCTCGCCGCCAGCGTCGCCCGCCGGCGCGGCACCACCGCCACCCGAGG
>CANGSD010000007.1 GCA_947455875.1 Comamonadaceae bacterium | reverse complement strand
GCGGCCAACCTGCTCACGAACGCGGCCCTGGATCCGGTGGGCAAGATCCCCGAGTTCAAGTACTGCGCGGTGCGCCTGCAGGCGGCGAGCGAGGTGGCGTCATGAGCGCGCGCCCGAATGTGCAAGTGGCGGTGGTGATGCGCCGCGAGGCCATCGACAACCGCTGGCAGCCTTATCGATGGCAGCTGCACGATGTGGTGCCGCACGAACCGGGCTTTGGCGACACGCCCCGCTGCCTGCGCCGCGACGCGCGCACCGAGGACTGGCTGCACCCCGGCTTCACCGTCGAACTCTTTCGCGATGACGCCGAGGGCTATTACCTGAATGTCACCACGTCCGCGCCTTGCTGGTTCGTGATGTGGCGCATGGAAGAAGAGGCGAGCCTGGCCGATACCCCGATCGCGCTGCCCCAGATCGTCACCCTGAGCTATCACGACGCCGGTCGTTGGCTCGACGCCCAGGAGCAGGTGGAGCAGGTGCCGGCGCCGGCCGACATCGTGGAGTGGATGCGTGAATTCGCGCAGGCGCACTACACGCCCGAACCCAAGCGGCGCAAACGACCCGACAGCTTTCAGCCCTTGCAGGATCGCTTTGGCAATCCTGCCTCGGTCAGCACCGGCAAGGCCTACAAGGGCGGGCCGGGCGGTCAGGGCGGTGGGGGTGGCCATGGCTGATGGTTTCCTGGGCCGCTGGTCGCAGCGCAAGCTCGATGCGAAGGAGGGGCGTCCGCTCGCGCCCGAGCCGCCGGCGCCGTCCACTGAATCGCCTGCGCCTGTCGACCCGTCGGCCCTCGCGGCTACATCGACCGACGCACCGCTGTCGTCGCCCGCCGCCGCGCCGACCGAGCCGCCGCCCACACTGGCCGACGTGCAGGCGCTCACGCCCGAGTCCGACTTCAGCCGCTTCACCGCCCCCCAGGTCGCGCCCGAGGTGCGTAACGCCGCGATGAAAAAGCTCTTCGCCGACCCGCACTTCAACGTGATGGACGGCCTGGACATCTACATCGACGACTACGGCAAGCCTGATCCCATGCCCGCCAGCATGCTTCGCAGCCTGGCCAGCGCGGATTTCCTGGGGCTGTTTCGTGAGGATCCGAGCGCGCGACCCAAGGAAAACCCTGAGGGCTCGGCCACCCCTTTGGGCGACCCTCCAGCGCAGGACGACGCGCAAACCGTGGCACAGTCAGGGCCGCCTGATTCCAATCCGCCACAGGCCGATACCCACCCCGCGAACGCCACCACGAACGACTCCGCTGAACGCGCCCCCGATGCCGACCCTGATCTGCGACTGCAACAAGACCCAGCCCCTGGACCCCAAGGCCCTGGGCCAGGCACTCAATGAAGACCTGACGCTGCACACCGCCCTGTGCCGGCGTGAAGTGGGCGCCTTCCTGCAGGCCACGGGCAGCGGCCAAGAGCTGGTGGTGGCCTGCACCCAGGAGCAGCGCCTGTTTGCGGACCTGGCCGAACAACAGGCCGAGGTCGCCGCGCAGGAGGGACGCGCGGCGGCGTGGGCGCCGATACGCTTTGTCAACATCCGCGAGACCGGTGGCTGGAGCCGCGATGCGACGCGGGCCATGCCCAAGCTGGCCGCGCTCCTGGCCAGCGCCCGATTGCCCGAGCCCGAGCCGGTGGCCACCGTCACCTACACCAGCCAGGGGCGCGTGCTGATCGTCGGCCCGCTCGATCAAGCCCAGACCCTGGCCGCCAGCCTCTCCGATGTCCTGCAGGTCACGCTGTTTGCCCAAGGCGGTGCGGGCGCGCAGGCGCGCGAGCACGCCGTGCTCGCGGGGCGTATCGATCACATCACCGGGTGGCTCGGCGCCTTTGAGCTGGCCTGGACCCAGAACAACCCGATCGATCTGGACCTGTGCACCCGTTGCAATGCCTGCATCACCGCCTGCCCCGAGGGCGCGATCGGGCTGGACTACCAGGTGAACCTGGACGCTTGCCGCAGCCACCGCGCCTGCGTGAAGGCCTGTGACGCCGCAGGCGCCATCGATTTCGGACGCGAGGCGGCCTCGCATACCCAAGCTTTTGATTTGGTGTTGGACCTGCGCGAGCAGCCTGCCTTCACCCAGCACGCCAAGCCCCAGGGCTATGTGCACCTGCCGCCCGCCAGCACCGCACAAGAGCGTCTGGCCGCCGTGCTGCAACTGCGCGAACGCGTGGGCGAGTTCGAGAAGCCCAAGTTCTTCCAGTACAAGCAAAAGCTCTGCGCCCACAGCCGCAACACGCAGGTGGGCTGCAATGCCTGTATCGAGGTCTGCTCCGCGCTCGCGATCAGCTCGGACACCGCGCGCCAGCAAATCAAGGTCAACCCGAATCTGTGCGTGGGCTGCGGCGCCTGCACCACGGCCTGTCCCACCGGCGCGCTGACCTACACCTACCCGCGTCCCAACGAGCAGGGCGTGAAATTCAAGTCGCTGCTGGCCACCTATGCACGCGCTGGCGGCCGTGAGGCGGTGTTGCTGCTTCACAGCCAGGAGGCGGGGCGCGAACAGGTCGAGGCCCTGGGGCGTGAGGCCCGCTTGGGCCGCGCGCATGGCGTGCCCGCCAACGTGATCCCGGTGGCCCTGTGGCACACCGCCAGCACCGGCATCGACCTGTGGCTATCGGCAGTGGCCAGTGGTGCGCGTCATGTGGCGGTGCTCGTCACCCGCGAGGAGGCGCCGCAGTATCTGGAGATGCTGGAGCAGCAGATGGCGGTGGCCCAGGCCATCTTGCAGGGCCTGGGCTATGCCGGGTCCCACTTCAGCCTGGTGCGCGCCCAAGCCCCGCAGGCTTTGGACGAGGCCCTGCAGCGCGTGGCCCGCAGCTTGGGCGCGGTCCCGGCCGCCGCCGCGCGTTTCGCCGTGTCCGCTGACAAGCGCCCCACGCTCGAACTGGCACTGGACCACCTGATGGAGCACGCGCCGGCGTCGGCCAATCGGCCCGAGGCCATCGCCTTGCCCGCCGCCGGCTCGCCCCTGGGCGCGATCGCTGTCAACCGAGACAGTTGCACCCTGTGTCTGAGCTGCGTCAGCGCCTGTCCGGCCAGTGCCTTGCAAGACAACCCCGAGTTGCCGCAGCTGCGGTTCATCGAGAAGAACTGCGTGCAGTGCGGCCTTTGCGTGAGCACCTGCCCCGAAAACGCCATCACCTTGCAGCCGCGTCTGCTGCTCACCCCCGAGCGCAAGCAGGCGCGCGTGCTCAATGAGACCCAGCCCTATGGGTGCGTGCGTTGTGGCAAGCCCTTTGGCACCCTCAAGGCCATCGAGGCCATGATGGCCAAGCTCTCGGGCCATGCCATGTTCCAGGGAGCGGCCGCCGAGCGCCTGAAGATGTGTGGCGATTGCCGTGTGATCGACCTGCACTCCAATCCCAACGAATCGAAGATCTCCGATCTATGACCGACGCATCGCCCCCGACGTCGTCCGCGCTGGACGAAGAGACCGCCCGCGCCGAGGTCTATGGCCTGCTGGCGCAGCTGTTTTACGCCCCGCCGACGCCCGAGCTATTGGCCGCCTTGCGCGTGGCGCCCACCGAGGCGCCGGCGGCTGGCGGGTTTCTGGAGGAGCCCTGGCGTGCCCTGGTGGGCGTCTGCCGCGACATGGACGACGCCGAGGTCGCGGCCGAACACGACGCCTTGTTTGGCGGGGTGGGTAAACCCGAGGTCTACCTGTTCGGATCGCACTACCTGACCGGCTTTCTCAACGAGCGCCCGCTGGCCCGTCTGCGCGAAGACCTGGCGGGCCTGGGGCTGGCCCGCGATGAGGCCATGCCCGAGACCGAAGACCACCTGGCCTACTTGTGCGAGGTGATGCGTTACCTGATCGCGGGTGACGATGTGGCGGTGTCCAATCTCACCCGCCAGCAAGCCTTTTTCGCCGACCACCTGCAGCCCTGGGCGTCTGCCGCCTGCGACGCGGTGGCCGGCCACCCGCGCGCCCGCTTTTACGCCCGCCTGGCCGACTTCACCCGGGCCTTCCTGGGCGTGGAGCAGCAGGGGTTCGACATGCTGGCTTGAGGCGGGGTGTGCGTCCGTAGGCGATCTGGGGTTTTCACCCGCTTGCACACCCCTGATGGGACGGCTACATTCGGGCAGTCCATGTCGGCTGCAAGCATGGTCGCATCACAGGAGTTTCTATGAGCCAGACCGCCCGCCCACTTTCTCGTCGTCGCCTTTTTGCAGGTGCCGCCACCGTGGGCACCGCAGCCGCAGCAGCCACCTTGCTGCCCGTCGTTCGCCAAACCGCTGAAGTTCCCCCCGCTCTCAAAGAGCCGCCGGCCCGTGGCGGCGGCTACCAACTGTCCGAGCACATTCGGCAGTACTACAAGACCACCCTCGTTTAACGCTCGCAAGGCGGAGAGTCCTTATGTTGCTCACAAAAAAATCGGGCGCTGCCCCTGCAGGCGCCCGTTCGCCGTTCGTTCATAGCCTGCACCGTGGCCTGTCCCAGGCCCTGCCCACCATGGACCGCCGCGCCTTCCTGCGCCGCTCGGGTCTGGGGGTGGGCGTCGGGCTGGCCGCTTCCAGCCTCACGCTGGTGAAGAAATCGCAAGCCGCCACCCCCGGTGGTGCCGCGGTGGGCACTGGCAAGATCGAGGTCAAGCGCACCATTTGCACGCACTGCTCAGTGGGCTGTGCGGTCGATGCCATCGTCGAAAACGGCGTGTGGGTGCGCCAAGAGCCGGTGTTCGACTCCCCGATCAACCTGGGCGCTCACTGCGCCAAGGGCGCCGCTCTGCGCGAACACGGCCACGGCGAATACCGTCTGCGCTATCCGATGAAGTTAGTGAATGGCAAGTACCAGCGTATCAGCTGGGATGTTGCCCTCAACGAGATCACCGCCAAGCTGCAGGAGCTGCGCAAAGCCAGTGGCCCCGATTCGATCTACTGGGTCGGCTCGTCCAAACACAATAACGAGCAGGCCTATCTGCTTCGCAAGTTCGTGAGCTTCTTCGGAAGCAACAACTGCGACCACCAGGCACGTATCTGTCACTCCACCACGGTGGCCGGTGTGGCCAACACCTGGGGTTACGGTGCGATGACCAACTCCTACAACGACATGCAGAACACCAAGCTGGCGTTGTACATCGGCTCCAATGCCGCCGAGGCGCACCCGGTGTCCATGCTGCACATGCTGCATGCCAAGGAAAACGGTGCCAAGATGATCGTGGTCGATCCGCGCTTCACCCGCACCGCGGCCCGCGCTGACGAACACATTCGGATCCGCTCGGGCTCCGACATCCCCTTCCTGTTCGGCCTGATGTTCCACATCTTCAAGAACGGCTGGGACGACAAGAAATACGTCGCCGACCGCGTCTGGGGCATGGACAAGGTGCGCGAAGAAGTCTTGGCCAACTGGGCCCCCGACAAAGTTGAAGAGGCCTGCGGCGTGCCCGAGGCCCGCATGTTCAAGCTGGCCAAGCAACTGCACGAGAACCGCCCCGGCACCATCGTCTGGTGCATGGGCCAGACCCAGCACACCATCGGCAACGCCATGGTGCGCGCCTCCTGCCTGCTGCAGCTGGCTCTAGGCAACATCGGCGTGTCGGGCGGCGGCGCCAACATCTTCCGTGGCCACGACAACGTGCAGGGCGCCACCGACGTCGGCCCCAACCCCGACTCGCTGCCCGGTTACTACGGCCTGGCCGAGGGCTCCTGGAAGCACTTTGCCAACGCCTGGGGCGTCGAGTTCGACTGGATCAAGGGCCGCTTTGCCAGCCCCGGCATGATGACCAAGCCGGGCATCACGGTCTCGCGCTGGATCGACGGCATCCTGGAGAAAAACGAAAACATCGACCAGGACCCCAACCTGCGCGGCGTGTTCTTCTGGGGCCATGCGCCCAACTCGCAGACCCGCGGTCTGGAGATGAAGCGCGCCATGGACAAGCTGGACCTGCTGGTGGTGGTGGACCCGTATCCGTCGGCCACCGCAGCGATGGCGGCCATGCCGGGCAAGGCCGAAGACCTGAACCCCAATCGCGCCGTCTACCTGCTGCCGGCTGCCACGCAGTTCGAGACCAGCGGTTCGTGCACGGCCTCCAACCGTTCTATCCAGTGGCGTGAGAAAGTGATCGAGCCGCTGTGGGAAAGCCGCAGCGACCACATGATCATGTACCAGCTGGCCGAGAAGCTTGGCTTTGGCAAGGAACTGGTCAAGAACTACAAGATGCAAAAGGTCAAGGGCATGGACGAGCCCGTGGTCGAAGACATCCTGCGCGAGATCAACAAGTCGGTCTGGACGATCGGCTACACCGGCCAGAGCCCGGAGCGCCTGAAGGCGCACATGCGCAACATGCACCTGTTCGACGTCAAGACCTTGCGCTCCAAGGGCGGCGTCGACAAGGAAACTGGCTACGACACCACCGGCGATTACTTCGGTCTGCCCTGGCCCTGCTACGGCACGGCCGAAATCAAGCACCCCGGTTCGCCCAATCTGTACGACACCTCCAAGCACGTCATGGAAGGCGGCGGTAACTTCCGCGCCAACTTCGGCGTCGAGCGTGAAGGCCAGAGCCTGTTGGCGGCCGACGGCTCGCACTCCAAGGGCAGCGACATCACCACCGGCTACCCCGAGTTCGACCATGTGTTGATCAAGAAACTCGGCTGGTGGGGCGACCTCACCGAGGCCGAACAGGCGAAGGCCGAAGGCAAGAACTGGAAGACCGACCCCAGCGGCGGCATCATCCGCGTGGCCCTCAAGCACGGCTGCCACCCGTTTGGCAACGCCAAGGCGCGCGCGGTGGTCTGGAACTTCCCCGACCCGATCCCCAAGCACCGCGAGGCGCTTTACAGCACCCGTCCGGACCTGGTCGCCAAGTACCCCTCGCACGACGACCGCAAGGCCTTCTGGCGCATGCCCACCCTGTTCAAGACCGTGCAGGCCAAGAACGTCGCGGACAAGCTGCACGAGAAGTTCCCGCTGATCCTCACCTCGGGCCGCTTGGTCGAATACGAGGGCGGTGGGGAAGAGACCCGCGCCAACCCCTGGCTGGCCGAACTTCAGCAAGAGGCTTATGTGGAGATCAACCCCAAGGCCGCGGCCGATCGGGGCATCCGCAACGGCGAGCGCGTGTGGCTCACCAGCCCCACCGGCGCGCGTCTGAACGTGCAGGCGATGGTGACCGAGCGTGTGGACGCCGAGACCGTCTGGATGCCGTTCCACTTCTCCGGGCGCTGGCAGGGGGCCGACATGCTGGCCCACTACCCCAGTGGCGCGGCGCCCATCGTGCGCGGCGAGGCCGTCAACACGGCCACCACCTATGGATATGACAGCGTGACGATGATGCAGGAGACGAAGACCACGATCTGCAACATCGAGCGCGTGACCGCTTGACAGGAGCCCACTGATGGCACGAATGAAATTTATCTGCGACGCTGAGCGCTGCATCGAGTGCAACGGCTGCGTCACCGCCTGCAAGAACGAGCACGAGGTGCCCTGGGGTGTGAACCGCCGCCGCGTGGTGACCCTCAACGACGGTGTCCCCGGCGAGCGCTCCATCTCGGTCGCCTGCATGCACTGTTCGGACGCGCCCTGCATGGCGGTCTGCCCGGTCAACTGCTTCTACCGCACCGATGAAGGCGTGGTGCTGCATGACAAGGACGTCTGCATCGGCTGCGGCTACTGCAGCTATGCCTGTCCCTTCGGCGCCCCCCAGTTCCCCTCGGCGGGCACCTTCGGCGTGCGCGGCAAGATGGACAAGTGCACGTTCTGCGCCGGCGGCCCCGAGGCCAATGGCTCGCAGGCCGAGTTCGAGAAATACGGTCGCAACCGCCTGGCCGAGGGCAAGCTGCCCGCCTGCGCCGAGATGTGTTCGACCAAGGCGCTGCTGGCGGGCGATGGCGACGTGATCGCCGACATCCTGCGCAATCGCGTCCTCAAACGCGGCAAGGGTGCCGAGGTTTGGGGCTGGGGCACGGCCTACGGCTCCAAGCAGGCGGGCCAGCCCGCCGGAGGCAAATCATGATGACTCGCGTCGCAATGCTCGGCGCGCTGGCTTGTGGCCTCATGGCCCTGACCGGCTGCGGTGAAAAGCCCCAGGGCATGGGTGGCGTCAAGAGCGATACCGCGCCCTATCAGGGCACCGGCATGGCCTACACCCTTCCCGGTTGGAAGGCCGGCGACAAGACCAGCTGGGAGCAGCAGCTCAAGACCCGTGCGCAGGCGCAAGACGACCATGCAAAAGCCAAGTGATGCCCTGCGCCGCACGGCGCGCGCGCTGACTGCGGGTCTGCTGCTGGCAGCCGGCGCGGTGACGGGGGCTCACGCCCAGGCCAAGCCTGCGCCGGCCGCCGCACAGACGGCTGCTCCGGCGGCCGCACCTGCGCCCGCCGCCGGCGTGCAAAGCCAGAACATCTTCGAGGTCAAGCCCGACGCGAGCAGCGACCCGAACTACGCCAAGCAGACCAACGCCGAGCGCGCCCAGGTGCAACCGGGGAACAACGCGCCGATGTGGCGCGCGGTCGGCGCGGGCGCGACGGGCTACACCAGCCTGCCCAAGTCCGAGGCGCCCGAGGCGGGCAACCTGATCCAGCCTTTTGTGCAATACCCCGGTTCGAACCTGACCAACGCCGGCGAAGCCTGGCGCCAGGTTCGCAACAACTGGATCATTCCCTACGGCGGTGCGCTGCTCGCCATCACGGTGCTGGCCATTGGCATCTTCTACTTCGGCAAGGGCTCGATCGCCCTGCACGGCACCGAAACCGGTCGCAAGATCGAGCGCTTCACGCCGTTTGAGCGTGCCGCCCACTGGTCCAACGCGATTGCCTTCGTGTCGCTGGCCATCTCGGGCATCGTGATGGCCTTTGGCAAGTACTTCATGCTCCCGGTCATGGGCAGTACCCTGTTCGGATGGCTGTCCTACGCCCTGAAAAACATTCACAACTTCGCTGGCCCGCTGTTCGCGGTGTCGCTGGCGGTGGTGTTCTTCACGTTCTTGCGTGACAACTGGCCGCAGCGCGGCGACCTGGTGTGGTTGCTCAAAGGCGGTGGCTTGCTCTCTGGCAAGGAAGTGCCCTCGCATCGTTTCAATGCGGGCGAGAAGGTCGTGTTCTGGGGTGGCGTGTTTGCGCTGGGTATCGTCGTGGTGATCTCGGGCCTGGTCCTGGACATGCTGATCCCCGGCCTGATCTACGAGCGCGCCACCATGCAGGTGGCCCACATGGTCCACGCCGTGGCTACGGTGCTGATGATGGCGATGTTCCTGGGGCATATCTACCTGGGCACCATCGGCATGAAGGGCGCCTACAAGGCGATGCGTACCGGCTATGTCGACGAGACCTGGGCCAAGGAGCATCACGAACTCTGGTACGACGATGTCAAGGCCGGCAAGATCCCCGCGCAGCGCAGCAAGGAGTCCCCGCCCGCTGCCGATGTTCGCACCGCGTGAAGAAAGAACAACCATGAAAAACCTCTTCATCCCTGCCCTGATCGCTGTAGCCGTGCCGATGGCGATGGCCAAGCTGCCGGCTCCCGACGACGCCGCCAAGGCCCGGGCCGCCGAAGCCGCTGCCAAGACCGCGTGGCAAGGCAAGGTCGACGCCTTCCAGCTTTGCAAGTCGCAAGACCGCACGGCTGCCCACTACCGCAAGACCAGCGGCGCGCCCGCCACCAAGACGGCCGCCGCGCCTGCCAAGCCCGCCTCGGGCGCTGCCAAGCCGGCGTCCGCGCCGCAGGCTGCAGCGGCTCCGGCTCCTTGCGTGGATCCGGGTCCCTTTGTCTACACGCCCGCGGTCGTGGCCGCCGCGCCTGCGGCTTCTGCCGCGGCGCCTGCCAAGCCGGCATCGGCTCCCGCGCCCGCCAAGAAGGGTTGATCGACGCCCCGCGCCGACACCGCACCGAAGGCCAGCCCGCACCCGGCTGGCCTTTTTCGTTGTCGATTGCGCGCCGCATCGCCTGCCCCAACGCCCCCCACATGAAGCTGCCTCATCTGACCGATGCCCGCGCACCCCTGCTGCGTGAGGTCGATGCCGTCGACGAGCATGGCCAGGCGCAGCGTGTGCAGATCCCCGCCGAGCGCGATCTCACCGTCTATGTGGACAAGCGCGAGCTCGTCACGCTCATGACCCTGGGGGCGCGACCCGAGTGGCTGGTCCTGGGCTATCTGCGCAATCAGCGGCTGGTGGCCTCGCCGCAGGAAGTCGAGTCCGTCACCGTCGATTGGGATGTGGGCGCGGCTGCCGTCAAGACCCGCAGCGGCATCGACCGCATCGAGGAGCGCACCGCCCGCCGTGTGGTCACCACCGGCTGCGGCCAGGGCAGTGTCTTTGGCGCGCTGATGGACGATGTGCAGTCCATCGCCTTGCCGCAGGCGCGTCTGACACAGGCGCAGCTGTATGCGCTGGTCAACGCAATCCGACTGCAAGAGAGCACCTACAAGTCGGCGGGTTCGGTGCATGCCTGCGCCTTGTTCCATGGCAGCCAGATGCAGGTCTTTGTCGAAGATGTGGGCCGCCACAACGCCATCGACACCATCGCCGGTTGGATGTGGATGCATGGCGTGGACACTGCAGTCACCACGCCCGATACGCCCTATGTGTTCTACACCACGGGCCGTCTGACCAGCGAGATGATCATCAAGTCGGCGCAGATGGGGGTGGCTCTGGTGGTCTCGCGCAGCGGCATCACCCAGATGGGTCACCAGATCGCGCAGCAACTGGGTCTATGCGCCATTGGCCGCGCCACAAACAAGCACTTTCTTTGCTACAGCGCGCCCGAGCGTCTGTTGCTCCAGCCTGAGCTCGCGGCATCACGCTTATCGTCCTAGGGGCCTTGCGAATTCGGGTAAGGTCGCCCGATGATCTCTGGTCCTTCGAGCATTTCTTTCTGGCGCCTGGGTGCGCGCATGTTGTGGCGCGACCTGCGCGCCGGCGAGCTGCGTCTGCTGGTGCTGGCCGTCCTGCTGGCGGTGGCGGCCCTGGCGGCTGTGGGTTTCTTCGCCGACCGACTCAAAGGCGGTCTATCCCGCGACGCGCGCCAGTTGCTGGGGGGCGATGCAGTCGTCTCCAGCGACAACGCCTTGCCACCGGCCTTCGCCGAGCGCGCGCGTGCCCTGGGTTTGCAGGCCGCGAGCACGCTGGGTTTTCCCACCATGGCGCGTGCCACCGATGCCCAGGGTGGCGCCACGAGGCTCGTAGCGCTAAAGGCCGTTGGCCCCGGCTACCCGCTGCGAGGGCAGTTGACGATCGCGCCCTCCCAGGAAGCGCCAGCCACGTCGGCAAAGGGCATTCCACCCGCGGGCCAGGCATGGGTCGATGCGTCCTTGCTAGACGCCTTGCAACTGCAGGTGGGCGATGCGCTCTTGCTGGGGGATGCCACGGTGCGCATCACCCACGTCCTGGTGACCGAGCCCGATCGTGGCGCGGGCTTCATGAGTTTTGCGCCGCGCGTGATGATTTCTGATGTGGATCTGATCGCTACCCGCCTGGTGCAGCCAGCCAGCCGCCTCAATTACCGGCTCGCGGTGGCCGGGCCGGATGCGGCGGTGGCCCGCTTCACCGACTGGGCGCAGGGACAGATCAAGGCGGGTGATTTGCGCGGCGTGCGCCTGGAGTCTTTCGAGGCCGGGCGTCCCGAGATGCGCCAGACGCTCGATCGCGCCGAGAAATTCCTGAACCTCGTGGCCTTGCTCTCAGCGCTTTTGAGCGCAGTGGCGGTGGCCCTGGCTGCGCGCGCGTTCGCCGCCAGCCACCTGGACGACTGCGCCATGCTGCGGGTGCTGGGCCAGCCCCAGCGCCGCATCGCACTGGCCTATGCCTTCGAGTTCGGCGTGGTGGGCCTGTTCGCGAGCTTGTTGGGTGTGGCCCTGGGGTGGGCCGTGCATTTC
>CANGSD010000006.1 GCA_947455875.1 Comamonadaceae bacterium | reverse complement strand
GGGCCGCAGTTCCTCGGCATGGAAGTCCACGGTCTCGAGGATGTCGATGACGGTGGGCAGCATCTTCTTGGTCAGGGTGAAGGTCGAGTCGTGCTTGGGATCGCACCCGATCTGCAGCACGCGCTTGCCCATATGCGAGAAGGCCGCCGACAGGTTGGACGAGGTCGTGCTCTTGCCGATGCCGCCCTTGCCGTAGATGGCAAACACTTTCGCGTTGCCGATCTTCAGGTTCGGATCGAGCTGCACTTGCACGCTGCCCTCGCCGTCGGGGCGGCCGCCACGGCCGATGTTGGAAACAGGAACGGAGGTCACAGTCATGTCGGGCTTTCTTCGTAAATACCTTCGAGGCGGTCTTCCAACTCTTCGCCGGCGCGCTTGAGGGCTTCAAGCACGCTGGCTTCGGGTTGCCAGTAATTGCGTTCGGTCGCTTCCAGCAGCCGGTTGGCGACGCGCGCCACGGCTGTGGGATTGAGTTGGGCCAGGCGCTCGCGCATGGCCGGATCGAGCACAAAGGTCTCGCTCAGTTGCTGATAGACCCAGGGCTGGACCTGACCGGTGGTGGCCGACCAGCCCAGGGTGTTGGTCACATGGGTCTCGATCTGGCGCACGCCTTCGTAGCCGTGTTCGAGCAGGCCCTCGTACCACTTGGGATTGAGCATGCGGGTGCGCGTCTCCAGCGCCACTTGCTCGGTGAGGGTGCGCACCGTGCCGCCGCCATTGGCGTCGCGGGTCTGGTCGCCGATGTAGACGGGGGCGGTACTGGCCTCGGGCCCCTTGGCGCGCTGGATCGCGCGGCTGATGCCGCCCAGCGTGTCGAAGTAGGTGTCCACCGTGGTCACGCCCAGTTCGACCGACTCCAGGTTTTGATAGGCCAGTTGCACGCCGGCCAGTACGCTGTTCAACAACTGCGCCTGTTGCACCGGGCGGCCGCTGCGGCCGTAGGCAAAGCCCTTGCGGCGGCTGTAGGTCTCGGCCAGTTCGTCGTTGTCTTCCCAACGGCTGTTGTCCACCAGGCTGTTGACGTTGGCGCCGTAGGCCCCTTCGGCGTTGCCGAAGACGCGCAGCGACGCGGTCTCCAGGTCGCCGCCGTGTTCGGCCTGATAGGCCAGGGCGTGTTTGCGTATGAAGTTTTGCTCCAGCGGCTCGTCGGCGCTGGCGGCCATGAACGCGGCTTCGGCTAGCAGCTTGATCTGCAGCGGCAGCAGGTCGCGAAAGATGCCCGAGAGGGTGATCACCACGTCGACGCGTGGGCGACCCAGATCGGCCAGCGACATCAACTCGGCGCCGGCCAGACGGCCGTAGCTGTCAAAGCGCGGCTTGGCGCCCATGAGGGCCAGGGCCTGCGCAATGGGGCCGCCTTCGCTCTTGAGGTTGTCCGTGCCCCACAAGACCATGGCGATGGACTCGGGGAAGGCGTGGCCGTCTTGTGCGTGTTTTTGCAGCAGGCGATCGGCCTGGCGCGCGCCGTCCTTGACGGCGAAGGCGCTGGGGATGCGGAAAGGATCGAAGCCGTGCAGGTTGCGGCCGGTGGGCAGCACGGCGGGCGTGCGCAGGAGGTCGCCACCGGGGGCGGGGCGCAGAAAGCGTCCGTCGAGTGCGCGCAAGAGACCGTCGACTTCG
This sequence comes from Comamonadaceae bacterium, assembly GCA_947455875.1. Next base: position 10,210 of record CANGSD010000006.1, on the reverse strand, counting down.
CTGTCTTGACCCAGCAAGGCGTTGGTGTGGGCGAGTTCCTGCAGCATCGGCAACAGGGTGTCGCTGTCGTCGGCACTGGCGTGCTGGGCCAGAGCTTCTTGCGCGCTCGTGCCCTGGGCGATCGCCTCGATCAGGGCGCGCGCCGGGCGCAGGCCGTGGCCGGCTTCAGCGCAGGCGAGCAGCAGGTCGGTGCGTTGGTCCGGCGTGTGGGCCTGACCCACCACATGCAGGCCGTGCGGGATCAGCGTGTATTCGAGTTCGAGCAGCTTGCCGGTCAGGGCATTGATCGCACCGTCGGCGCTCGCGTCCCAGGCCGGTTCGGCGGCTACGAGTTCCAGGGCGGCCGCTTGGGTCTGGATGCTGGTGACCAGGTCGGCGCGCTCGGCGTTGGCCTCGGGCTCCAGACCGCGATAGCGCTCCAGCGCCGACTTCAGATCGACCAAATCCTTGTACAGGCCGGCTTGGGCCACCGGCGGGGTCAGGTAGCTCACGAGCGTGGCGGCGCTGCGGCGTTTGGCCAGCGTGCCTTCCGACGGGTTGTTCGCCGCATACAGGTAGACATTGGGCAGATCGCCAATCAGGCGATCCGGCCAGCACTGGGCCGACAGGCCGTTTTGCTTGCCCGGCATGAATTCGAGCGCGCCGTGGGTGCCGAAATGCAGCACGGCATCTGCAGCGAAGTCTTCGCGCAGCCAGCGGTAGAAGGCCGAGAAGGCATGCGTGGGGGCAAAGCCTTTCTCGAACAGCAGGCGCATCGGATCGCCCTCGTAGCCGAAGGCGGGCTGCACGCCCACGAACACATTGCCAAAGCGCTCGCCCAGCACGAAGAGGCTGGCGCCATCGCTTTGCTGGCGACCCGGCGCGGGGCCCCATTGGGCTTCGATCTCGGTCAGGTGCTTTTCGCGGCGCACATGGTCATCGGTGGGGATGCGCGCGTGCACGTTGGCGGTGGCGCCGTAACGCTCGGCGTTGCCTTTGGTGATGCGGGTGCGCAGCTCGTCGACGCTGGCGGGCAGGTCGACGCTGTAGCCCGCGCGCTTCATGGCCACCAGCGTGTTGTAAAGCGACTCGAACACCGCCAGGAAGGCGGCGGTGCCGATGTTCCCCGCATTAGGCGGGAAGCTGAAGATCACCACGCCCACCTTGCGCGCGGCGCGCTCGCTGCGACGCAGGTCGACCAGGCGGCCCACGCGTTGCGCCAGCATGTCGGCGCGGTCCATGCAGCTTTGCATGTCGTGCGCGGCGCTGTCTTGAATGAATTGGCACTGGTGCGAGCAGCCGGTGCAAGCGACATGCGAGGCGCTGCCGCGACCGCCATAGACCATGGAGCCGGTGGCGCCATCGAGCTCGGGGATGGCCACCATCATCGTGGCCTCCACCGGCAGCAGGCCGCGCGCCGAGGCGCCCCACTGGTCCAGGGTTTGAAATTCCACCGGCGTGACCGCCAGGTAAGGCACATCGAGCTTCGCCAGCACGTCTTCGGCGGCGCGCGCATCGTTGTAGGCGGGGCCGCCGACCAGCGAGAAACCGGTGAGGGACACCAGGGCGTCAATCGCAGGCCGACCGTCTTTCATGAAGAAGGCGTCGACCGCGGGTCGGTTGTCCAGGCCGGTGGCATAGGCGGGGATGACGCGCAGACCGCGCGCTTCCATCGCGGTGATCACGCCGTCGTAGTGCTTGGCATTGCCCGCCAGCAGATACGACCGCATCAAGAGCAAACCCACCGTGCCGCGTTTGCCGGTGGTGGCCACGCGGGGCAGGTCGCTCAGTTGGTCCGACAGGCGCGGCTCCATCGCCGGGTGGTACAGGCCCACCTCGGGGTATTCGGCAGGCGGCAGCACCTTGGCCTGACCGCGCAGGCCGATGCGCGGGCCGTCGGCGTAGCGGTCGACCAGCAGTTGCACCATCTGGACCAGGTTGTCTTCCGAGCCGGCCAGCCAGTATTGCAAGGTGAGGAAGTAGGCGCGCACGTCCTGCGCGGTGCCGGGGATGAAGCGCAGGATCTTGGGCAGGCGGCGCAGCATCTTCATCTGCTGCGCGCCGGCGGTGGCCTTGCCTTCGCTGCCGCGGTTGCTGTCGACGTTGTCGCCTTCGCGTTTGCCGCGCATGCGTTTGAGCATGGCCATGAAGCCGCTGGCAGGCGCGCCCATGTCGAACTTGCCCATGCGCGTGAGCTTCATCACTTCGGCGGCGGACATGGCGCAGACCATGGCGTCGCACTGGTCGCGGCGCGCCTTCAGGGCCGGCAGCACCGGCAGGAAGTGGTCCTCCATGAACAACATGGTGGCAATCACGATGTCGCCGCGGGCGATGTCGTCGATCGCGCGCTGCAAGGCGGCGGGCTCGTCCGACCATTCGGCGGCGGCATGCACCTTCAGCGACACACCCGGCAGCGCTTTGGCCAAGCGGCGTGCAGCGCGTTGCGCGGCGCTGGCCAGATGGCTGTCCATCGTGACCAGAACAACCCGCATCGGCGTGGCGCCGGCCCGGGCTTCAGCGGCTGAAGTGGGCTTTGGCATCGTAGAGGGTGTCCAGGGTGATCACGCCGAGCCCGTGCTCGCGTGCGTACAGCTCGGTGTTGCGGCGCGCCTTGCCCCGCACGAAGAAAGGAATCTTTTTCAGTTCGCGCTCGGCATCGGCCTGCCAGGTGGCAACCCAGGCGGCCGCTGCGGGGTCGGTCGCCGTCGCAACGGGCGCGGTCTCGTTTGCAGGCGCAGGCGTCGCGGGCACGGGGGCCGCCACCGGCGCCGGCGTTTCGCGGCGTCGCGCAGAGCCGCCCAGGTGCGAGGGCGTCGCGTCTTCATGGAATTCGCTGTCGCCGCGGAACATCCCGATCAGGTGTTCCTCCAGGCCCATCATCAGCGGGTGCACCCAGGTGTCGAACAAGACACAGGCGCCTTCGAAGCCCATTTGCGGCGAGTAGCGCGCCGGGAAATCCTGCACGTGCACCGGTGCCGAGATCACCGCGCAGGGAATGCCCGCGCGCTTGGCGATGTGACGCTCCATCTGCGTGCCCAGCACCAATTCGGGCTGGGCGGCCAGGATATGTTCTTCGACTTCCAGGTAGTCGTCGGTGATCAGCGGCTCGACGCCATAGAGCTTGGCGGCCTCGCGGATCTCGCGCGCGAACTCGCGGCTGTAGGTGCCCAGGCCCACCACGGTGAAGCCCATTTCCTGAGCCGCCACACGGGCTGCGGCTACCGCATGCGTCGCGTCACCGAAGATGAACACGCGCTTGCCGGTGAGGTAGGTGGAGTCGACCGAGCGCGCATACCAGCGCGCGCGTGAGGCGGTGCGGGCCAGCAGCGGCTCGGCGTCCAGGCCGGCGAGCTGCGCCACTTCGCGGATGAAGTCGTGGGTGGCGTTCACGCCAATCGGCACGGTGCGGGTGAAGGGCTGGCCGAAGCTGCGTTGCAGCCAGCTGGCGGCCACCGAGGCGATCTCGGGGTACATCACTACGTTGAACTCGGCGTCTTGCAGGCGCGCCAGATCGGCGGGCGTGGCGTTCAGTGGCGCGACGACGTTCACATCGACGCCGATTTCTTCGAGCAGGCCACAGATCTCGCGCAGGTCGTCGCGGTGGCGATAGCCCAGCGCGGTGGGGCCCAGCACGTTGCAGCGCGGACGGCCTTGGCCCGGCGCACGTTCGCGCTTGGCACCGGCCAGCGTGCGCACCAGTTGGTAGAAGGTCTCGGCTGCGCCCCAGTTTTCCTTGCGCTGGTACGAGGGCAATTCGAGTGGCACCACCGGCACCGGCAGGTTCAGCGCCTGCGCCAGGCCGCCCGGATCGTCCTGAATCAGTTCGGCGGTGCATGAGGCACCCACCAGCATGGCCGCGGGTTGGAAGCGCGCGTAGGCTTCTTGCGCCGCGGTCTTGAACAACTGCGCGGTGTCGCTGCCCAGGTCACGCGCCTGGAAGGTGGTGTAGGTCACCGGCGGGCGGCGCGGCAGCCGCTCGATCATCGTGAACAGCAGGTCGGCGTAGGTGTCGCCCTGCGGCGCGTGCAGCACGTAGTGCACGTCCTTCATGGCGGTGGCCACGCGCATCGCGCCCACATGGGGCGGTCCTTCGTAAGTCCAGAGGGTCAGTTGCATGGTGTGCGTCTTTCCTCAGGCGGCCAGCTTCAGGCGGCGTGTCAGCGGGCGGGTGAACAGCTCGGCGAGGTCCGCCGCCTGGTCAAAGCCCTGGATGGGGGTGAACACCAGTTCGATCGCCCACTTGGTGGTCAGGCCCTCGGACTCCAGCGGATTGGCCAGGCCCAGGCCGCACACCACCAGATCGGGTTGCGCGGCGCGGCAGCGATCGAGTTGGTTTTCCACATGCTGGCCCTCGGCCAGGCGGGTGTCGGCGGGCAGCAGGGCCAGTTCTTCGGCCAGGTGTTGGCGGTGCAGATACGGCGTGGCCACTTCGACCAGTTGCATGCCCATCTCTCGCGAGAGAAAGCGCGCCAGCGGCACTTCCAGCTGCGAGTCGGGGAAGAAGAAGATGCGCTTGCCTTCCAGCTGCACGCGTTGACGGGCCAGCGCCGCGCCGGCGCGCTCGCGGGCGCCGCGGGTCACTTCATCGAGGCGCTCGCGCGAGACACCGAAGGCGTCGCAAGCGGCGGCCAGCCAGGCCAGCGTGCCTTCGACGCCCAGGGGGAAGGGCGCGGGCAGGCGCGTGGCGCCCCGCGCTTCAAGGGCGCGCGCGGTGTCGGCCAGAAAGGGCTGGGCCAGCAGGTAACGGGTGTTTGCGCCGATGGGGGGCAGGGCGTTGGCCTGGCGCGGCGGGAAAAAGCGTGCGGGGATGCCCAGTTGCTCGAACACGCGGGCGAACTGGTCTTCCACCACATCGGCCAGTGCGCCCACCACCATCAGCTCGGGGGCGGCCTCGGCCGCAGAGGCCGGCAGCACCGGCACCAGCGAGGCCAGGCAGGCGTCTTCGCCCTGGGTGAAGGTGGTCTCGATGCCGCTGCCCGAGTAATTGAGCACGCGCACGCCGGGGTTGAAGCGTGTCGACAGGCGCTGCGCCGCGCGTGACAGATCCAGCTTGATCACTTCCGAGGGGCAGGAGCCCACCAGAAAGAGCATCTTGATGTCGGGGCGGCGCTCCAAGAGGCGCGTGACCACGCGATCGAGCTCCTCGTTCGCATCGGCCAGGCCGGCCAGATCACGCTCGTCGATGATGGCGGTGGCGAAACGCGGCTCGGCGAAGATCATCACGCCGGCGGCGGACTGAATCAGGTGGGCGCAGGTGCGCGAGCCCACCACCAGGAAAAAGGCGTCCTGGATCTTGCGGTGCAGCCAGATGATGCCGGTCAGGCCGCAGAACACTTCGCGTTGGCCGCGTTCGCGCAGCACGGGCGCGTCGGCGCAGCCGAGGGCTTCGGCGCGGATCGGAATCACCGGGCTCATGGGGTTGCCTCCAGATAGCGTGAGGTGTCCTGCCCGCGGGCCATCGCCGCTTCCTGCAGGCGCGCGGCCCGCAGTTTCAGCAGGAACTGTGTCGCATTGACCACATACGTGGCATAGGCCGCCAGGGCCAGGCCCATCAGGGCGCGGTCGCCCAGGGCGCCGGTGGCCAGGGCCACCAGGTAGGCGGTGTGCAGGGCCAGCACGGCCATGCTGAACATGTCTTCCCAATAGAAGGCGGGGGCGAACAGGTAGCGCCCGAACACCACCTTCTCCCAGATGCAGCCGGTGACCATGATCAGGTAGAGGGTGGCGGTCTTGGCCACCACCGAGGCATGGGCCCAGGCCAGGCCTTCGCCCGTGGCCAGGTAGCGCAGCACCAGGCCCAGACTGATCAGAAAGACGAAGAATTGGACAGGCGCCAGCACCCCCTGGACCCAGGTCCAGTAGGTGTTGTCTCGACGGATGCGCTCCTCCGGGGTGTAAAGCCCGCCTGACACTCCAGGGGGAGGTTGCGCTGCCGTTTGCTGTGGGTGAGCCGCCATGTCAGCTATTTAGCCCGGCTCCAGACCATCTGTCAATCAGGGTTGACGTAAATAAAAGTTGACATCCCTCGGGTCGACGGCGATAACCGGGCATGGAACTTCACGGATGGGCTCGACCTGTAATGGGATGCGCAAAACTGTAAAAACCCTGCACAATGGGGGTGAATCTCATCCGTACAGGGAGGGGCTGCACGGGCCCTCAGATGAGATTGCAGGGATTGCATCCGCGAGAACTGCTGGCTGCGCACGAAAGCTTCGGCACGTACCGGGGCGCCTACGCCCCCATTCATCCGTGCACGTAGCGAGGAGTACTTCATGACATCGTCCCGACAGGGCGGGCCCTCTCAAGGCCGCGGCAACCCGTCTGATCAGGCCCCTGATCAGCGGCTGGCGCTGCTGTCTGCCACGCTTTCCGAGCAGATCATTCCCCGCCTGCTGCAGGCGCACACCCACGGCGACAGCGCAGCGGACGGCGCCCCGGCTTACAGCGCGCAGACCGGCCGCCCGATCAGCTCCGCCGACGTAAAGGACCTGGTGCGCATGGTCCTGCTGCCTGACGACCGTCCGGCCCGCGCCAGCGTCGAGGCCATGCGCCTGCGCGGCATTCCGGTGGAGACCCTCTTTATTGATCTGCTGGCCCTGGCCGCCCGCCATCTGGGCGAGCTGTGGGAAGAAGACCTGTGTAATTTCGCCGACGTCACCGTCGGTGTAGGCCGGCTGCAGCAGGCCATGCGCGACCTTAGCCCCGGCTTGGTCACCCGCCCGCCCTCGGGCTCCACGCTGCGGCGCGTGCTGTTACTGCCCAGCCCGGGCGAGCAGCACACCTTTGGCCTGGTGATGGTGGGCGACTTTTTCCGTAGCGCCGGATGGGACGTGGCTGGTGGCCCGGCGATGTCGCTGGACATCGAGGCCGTGGTGCGGCGCGAGTGGTTTGATGTGGTCGGCTTCTCTCTGGCCTCCGAGGTGCTCTTGCCGCGCCTGGCGCCCACGATTGCCGCCGTCCGCAAAGCCTCCCAGAATCCACGGGTCGGCATTCTGGTCGGCGGACCGATGTTCCTGCGCCAGGCGGGCCTGGCAGCCGAGGTCGGGGCAGACGCCGTGGCCATCAACGGCAGCTTGGCCCCGGAAATCGCCGACAAATTGGTCGAAACGCGCGCGTCGCCGTGTTGAGCGGGCACAATACGCCGCTTTATCGCCCGACTGCCGAATACAACACGCCATGACCCAGGGAGCCCAGAAAATGGACCTCGGCCAATTCGAGTCGGCCGATGCCTTTTTGTCGGGGCTCGACCCTGATGCGGTGGCCGAATTGCTCACCGCTGCGGCGGATATCGTTCTGGTGCTTGACCCCGAGGGCCGCGTGCGCGACCTCTCGCTGGCGTCCTCCGAACTGGTCAACCTCGGTTGCCGCGACTGGCTGGGCCAGGCCCTGTCGTCCACGGTCACCACCGAATCGCGCGGCAAGGTTGAAACGCTCCTGAAAGAAGCCCTGGCCGGTCACCGCCCGGCGCCGCGCCAGGTCAACCACCCCCTGCCCACCGGTATCGATCTGGCGGTGTCCTATCGCGTGGTGTCCGTACCCCGCGCCGGCCGCCACGCCGGCGAGCCCCTGCTGGTGGCTTTGGGCCGCGACATGCGGCCCGACATGGCCCTGCAGCAAAGGCTGGTCAGCGCTCAGGTCTCGATGGAGCGCGATTACTGGCGACTGCGCCATGTCGAGACGCGCTACCGCCTCTTGTTCCAGCAGGCCTCCGAGCCCGTGCTCATTCTGGATGCCGCCACCGAAAAGATCGAAGAGGCCAACCCCGCGGCCCAGACGCTCTTCGGCGACGCTATGCGCAAATCGTCGTGGGTGCTCGCCGACGCGCTCGAGCCCGGCTCGGTCGACACCCTGCGCGAGGCCTTCATGCGCGTGCGCGCCTCGGGCCGCACCGAGGTGCCGGCCGTGCGCCTGGCGCGCGGCGGCGAAGACTACAAGCTCTCGCTCTCGCTGTTTCGCCAGGAAACCTCCAGCAGCTTTCTCGTGCGCCTGTCGCTGGCGCGCACGGCCACCAGCCAAGCGCTCGCCGACCAAGGCCCGCAGCTGACCGAATTGCTGCAGCAAGCGCCCGATGCCTTCGTGGTCACCGATGTCGAAGGCCGCGTGCTGAAGGTCAACCGTGCCTTCCTGGACCTCACCCAGGTGCCCACCGACGATCAGGTGCGCGGCGAATCGCTCGATCGCTGGCTCGGCCGCAGCGGCGTCGACCTGAACGTGCTCGTCTCCAATCTGCGCCAGCACGGCTCGGTGCGCCTGTTTGCCACGCAGCTGCGCGGCGAGCACGGCGGCGCGACCGACGTCGAAATTTCTGCGGTGGCCGCCATGAGCGCCACGCCGCCGTGCCTGGGCTTCACCATCCGCGACATCGGTCGCCGTCTGATCAGTGAGAGCGCCGAGGGCCGCGAGCTGCCGCGCTCACCCGACCAGATGACTGAGCTGGTGGGCCGTGTGCCCCTCAAAGACATCGTGCGCGACACGACCGACCTGATCGAGCAGCTGTGCATTGAGGCCGCCCTCAAACTCACCGGCGACAACCGCGCCTCTGCCGCCGAGATGCTCGGCCTGTCGCGCCAGAGCCTGTATGTGAAGCTGCGCCGCTTTGGCATGGGCGACGCGGCCAGCGACGACGAATAAGACCGCGACCCGGCCGGTGCCTGACGCCGGCGCTGATTTCCCCATGAGTGTTGCTCCGCCTCCCGTTCCCCGTAAACCCCTGCATCTGCGCCGCATCAGCTGCGAAGGCTTTCAGCGCGACGATGGCCTGATCGATCTCGAGGGTCTGCTGATCGACACCAAGCCGGTGCCCTTGCCCCTGGTCACTCGCACCGTGCCGCCGGGCGAGGCGATTCACCAGATGCGGGTGCGCCTGACCATCGATCGCGAGTTGAACATCCTGGACGCGCAGGTGTTCAGCGAGCACACGCCCTACCCGGACTGCGCCGAGGTCGAGGCGAACTACCGACAGCTGGTGGGCATGCGCATCGGGCCGGGCTTCACGCGCGATGCCAAGCGCCTGTTTCGTGGCACGCAGGGCTGCTCACACATGACCGAGTTGCTCGCGCCGCTGGCCAGCACCGCCTTTCAGGTGATCTGGTCCAACAACGACTTCGACTCGGTCGACGCGGAAGGCAGCACGCAGCGCACCTCGCCCCTGGGCGGCTGCCATGCCCTGAGTCTGGACGGGCGCATCGTGCGCACCTACTTTCCCCAGCTGCGCAAAGATTCCTCGCCCGAGCGGTCCGACTGACGCATCCCCTGCAGGGTCGGCCAGCCGGCCGCCTCCACCTGCCGCTGCGCCGCCAGCAGCCGCTGCTGCAGCGCCGTCTGCGGCCCGAGGTCGCGGCCCATGGCCAGTGCTAGGCCCTCATGCCCCAGTCGCACCGCGTGGTAAGCGAAGGCCACCGAATGCGCATCCGGCACCGGGTGGTTTAACTCTCGCCGCCGGGCGCTGCCCACGCGCGCCAGCTCCTGCAGCATCTTGCTGACCTTGGGGCGGGTCTCGGGCGTCACCGTGTCGGCCCAAGGCCGACCCTCCCACCCCTCGGTGCCGGCCACCGCCGGGGTGTCCTGGCCGGTGGCAACGGTCAGGATCAGACCCTGCGCATCGATCACCAGCACCAAGTCTCCGCTCAGCTGCGAGAGCACCCGGGCCAGGGCAGCCACATCGAGATCTTGGGTCATGTTCATTCCTTCCGACGCTTTTTAAGGGGCATGGGTCTCGAAGTGAGCTAATTGGTATGCTTTCTAGAGTGTAAATATAGATTGACATAGTCATCCGTCAAGTAAAAAATCGTTAAATGTCTCGACCTGCGCTCTCGGCCATTACCGAGCTGTTCAAGCCCATCACCTGGTTCCCGCCGATGTGGGCGTTTGCCTGCGGCGTCGTGGCGTCGGGCGTGCCCTTGCAAGGCGGCAACTGGCTGCTGGCGCTGATCGGCATCGCGTTGGCCGGCCCCTTTGTGTGTGCCACCAGCCAGGCGGTCAATGACTGGTTCGATCGCCATGTCGATGCGATCAATGAACCGCACCGTCCCATCCCCTCCGGCCGCATGCCGGGGCGCTGGGGCCTGTACATCGCGATCGCGTGGACCGTGGTGTCGCTGGCGGTGGCGATGTTGCTGGGTCCCTGGGGCTTTGGAGCGGCGGCCCTGGGTCTGTTGCTGGCCTGGGCCTACAGCGCGCCGCCCTTGCGCCTGAAGCAAAACGGGTGGTGGGGCAATGCCGCCTGCGGCAT
>CANGSD010000005.1 GCA_947455875.1 Comamonadaceae bacterium | reverse complement strand
TCGGCGTTGGCGCCGCAGATCCAGTCGGCGATCACCGCCACCTCGCGGTCGGCCACGATCATCACCGGCTGTTTCAGGGCCAAGGGACCCAGGTAGCCGGGCTTGGTGCCGAAGTGCTCGAGGATCTCGGGCACGGTGGCGAAGCGAAAGCCCGTGTCGAGCCCCGGCACCTTGCCAGCCTTGACCTCGTTCATGTCGTGGTCGCCGCGCACCAGCAACAGCCAGACCTGGCTCTTGGCCACGTTGCCGGCTTCGTCCAGGGTGTCAGTGGCCAGCACCAGAGACTTCACCGTGCTTTGCAGCGGCACGCCTAGAAGCTGCGCCACATCGGCGCAGGTGCTCTTGCCAGGTGTCGGCGTCTTGGCCAAGGCCTGGGACGCCGCAGGGCGCGGGCCGGCCGGGGCCAGGGCCTCGGCCTTTTCCAGGTTGGCGGCGTAGTCGCTCTGGGGGCAGTAGACGATGGCGTCCTCGCCGGTGGCGGCGATCACCTGGAATTCCTCGGACAGATCGCCGCCGATGGCGCCGCTGTCGGCCGCGACGGCGCGATAGCGCAGGCCGAAGCGGTCAAAGATGCGGCGATAGGCCTGGGCCATCACCTGGTAGCTGGCCTTGGCGGACGCCACATCACGGTCGAAGCTGTAGGCGTCCTTCATGATGAATTCGCGCCCCCGCATCAGGCCAAAGCGCGGACGGCGCTCGTCGCGGAACTTGGTCTGAATTTGGTAGAGATTTTTGGGCAGCTGCTTGTAGCTGCGAAGCTCTTGGCGGGCGATGTCAGTCACCACTTCTTCGCTGGTAGGCTGAATCACGAAATCGCGGTCGTGGCGGTCCTTGATGCGAAGCAGCTCGGGGCCCATCTTGGCAAAGCGTCCCGTCTCCTGCCACAACTCCGCGGGCTGGACGACGGGCATGGTGCATTCGACGGCGCCGGCGCGGTCCATCCCCTCGCGCACGATGGCTTCGACCTTGCGAATCACACGCAAACCCATAGGCATATAGGTGTAAATACCGGCGCCTAATTTCTTGATCATGCCCGCGCGGGTCATGAGGCGGTGGCTCGCCACTTCGGCGTCAGCGGGCGCTTCTTTGAGCGTGGAAATCAGAAACTGCGAGGCTTTCATCAGGCAAATGCGAGGAGGGAGCGAGGGAAGGAACGGATGAGTCTCTTGATGCGCGGGCAGTGCCGTGCATAATGAACTCAGTTCAAGAATTGGGGTTTGATTATGCTTGACCGTGACGGCTTCAGGCCCAACGTCGGCATCATCCTGCTCAATCAGAAAAACCAGGTGTTCTGGGGCAAGCGCATACGCACCCACAGCTGGCAGTTTCCGCAGGGGGGCATCGATCGCGGGGAAAGTCCCGAACAAGCGATGTACCGGGAGTTGCACGAAGAGGTGGGCCTGCAGCCCGAGCATGTGCGCATCGTTGCCCGCACCCGTGACTGGTTGCGCTATGAGGTGCCTGACCGCTACATCCGTCGGGATGCGCGCGGCCACTACAAGGGACAAAAGCAGATCTGGTTCCTGCTGCAGCTCACGTGCCAGGACTGGAACCTGAACCTGCGCGCCACCGACCATCCCGAGTTCGACGCTTGGCGCTGGAACGACTACTGGGTGCCGCTGGACATGGTGGTCGAATTCAAGCGCGGTGTCTACGAGATGGCGCTGACCGAACTCGCACGCTTTCTGCCTCGCCACGACCCCCAACGCAATCGCTTCCTGCGCGGTGGGCTGCGTACCCGCGAATCTGACGCCCATGACACGCCCGGGCATGACTTCGAGTTGCCGCCGGGCGCCACCTTCGAGCCCGACCCGCAGGTGGGCCTGAACCGCGAGGCGCAAGGCGGGTAAGGCGCGGGTTGATCGAAGTGCCGGGGCTAGGACCCGGCAAACGCGTCGTCCTTGAGCTCGGGCTTCCACCCTGTGCGGGACTCACGCACGACGATTCGCTGCTTGATCAGGCGCTCCACGGTCCGCACACGTTCGACCGCTCGGCGTATGGGTTCATTGCCGTTAGCGTGAGCCACGTAGAGCAGGCGAACCAGCTTATCTGCCCACTTTGGCACCCGACCGGTCTTTTCCCAGCGCGCCACGGACTGACCGTCGATACCGATCATTTTTCCGAGTGCAGGCTGCGAAAGCAGCATGCCGCCCTGACGGATGTAGCGGAATTCAACCCCCGTGAGAAGACCCGCCTTTTCAGTCAAGGCCAAGCAAATCGCCCGGGTCAGTCCATCGAGATCGTGGATGGACACAGCTTCGCCATAGGGACTCGTGTGCACCGTGTAGCCGTTGGACAGCCAAACGTTCTTGAGTCCTCCGTCTGTGTAGTGGTACATCGCTCAAACTCCATTCACATCAATCACGGTCACTACCGTCAGGTCGGGCGCGGGATATTCAACGTAGACCACCACGGCCACCTGTACGCCCGCCACGAACCGCTCCATCCTGCATTTCAGTCCGGTGTGCACGATGTCCGGCTCGGGCGGCCGAGTCATGAGTCCCCAACGCAAGGCCTCCAGCGCCATCACCTTGTTGATCCTGCGCCGGCGCATCTGGACTTCGGCATGCGCCGTCCAGTCCACATGACTGGAGTCAGCTGCGACTTTGCGGATATGACGCTCCAACTGCCGATCGGACGGTTTACCCATCTGTCATCGATACTATCATTTTGATAGTATCGATTATGGATTCCAAGGCCCAACCCGAGGAGAAAAAATCCTGACCGTGGCCTGGCAGCCTCGCCTCAGATCTGATCGATCGGCGTCGACACCGGCGCCGATTCACCCGCGCGGTCAGCGATGGAGAAGCGGTCCTCGGTGCGCGTATAAAAGCTCGCGCCAAATCGCGCGATCGGTCGGTAATCGCGCAGGTTCACGCGCCAGGCCTGCGTGTCGACCAGGCCGTCGCGTGCGGCCAGCCACTGGATACGGCCGATGAACACATAGCGGCTCTCGGTCTCCAGCTTTTCGTGCAGCACGCACTCGAAGGCAATCGGCGCCTCCTGAATGCGCGGCGGCTTGACCGTGCGCGAAGGCACAGGCGTCAGACCCACCGCCGCCAACTCGCTCACGTCCGAGGGAAAGGCCTCGCCGCAGGCATGCATGCGGGCCGCCACCGGCTCGTCCGACATATGCACCACGAACTCGCCGCTGTGCAAGATATTGGCCGCGGTGTCCTTGAGCCGTCCGTCCGACAGTCGGTTGATGCTGAGCATCAGGATGGGCGGGTCTTCGCCGACCATGTTGAACATGGAAAACGGCGCCGCGTTGACCACACCGTTGGCGCCCAAGGTGGTCACCAGCGCGATGGGCCGGGGCACGATCAGGCTGGCCATCAGCTTGTAGCGCTGATAGGCCGTGATGTCGGCGAAGTCGACTTCGGTCATGAGCAGGATTCCAGCAAGAGGTTCTCAGCCGCGCAAACACAACAAGGCGGCGGCTCCCGGGCAGGATACCCGGGACAACCGCCGCCCCTCTGCAAGGGCCCGCAAGGCCCTGGGGCTCAGGTGATCACTTCCACCTTGGCGCGCTTGGCCACGGCGGTCCAGCTGCTGATCTGCGACTGGATCAGCTTCACGAACTCGTCGCCCACCACCGGCGTCTTACGCGGCAGGGTCTGGATGTCCTCCAGGCGCGACGCGATGTCCGGCTTGGACAGGATCTCGGGAATCAGCGCGGTCAGGCGCTGTGCGATAGGCGCGGGCAGGTTCTTGGGGGCCGACAGGCCCAGCCACTGCGAGCCGGTGATCGAGGGGAAGCCCTGCTCGGCGAAGGTCGGGATGTTGGGCAGGGCCGGCAGGCGGGCCGGGGTCGAGATCGCCAGCGCACGCAGGGTGCCGCCCTTGAGCTGGTTGACGTTGGTGGTGACCGGGTCGAACACGCTGTCGATCTGGCCGCCCAGCAGGTCTTGCATGGCGGGGGCGCTGCCCTGGTAGGGCACGTGGTCGTGCTGGGGCGCCTGGCCGTCCAGCTTGAGCAGCTCGCCGAACAGGTGGTTGGCCGAGCCGATGCCCGAGGAGCCGTAACGCACCGGCTTGGTCTTGGCGGCGTTCACGTACTGGGCCAGCGTCTGGTAGGGCGACTGCGCGCGTACCAACAGCAGCATCGGCGCTTCCACCAGCATGCCCATGTGGGTGAAATCGCCCACCGGATCGAAGGGCATGGTGCGGCGGGTGGCCGTCGCAAAAATATGCACGGACGCATGGCTGACCAGCAGCGAATAGCCATCGGCCGGCTGCCGGGCGGCGTATTCGGTCCCCACCAAACCGCCGGCGCCGGCGCGGTTCTCGACCACCACCGTCTGCGACAGGGCCTGCGACAGATGGGGCGCCATCAGACGCGCGACGGTGTCCACCAGGCCGCCAGGCGGGTATTGGCAGATCAGGCGGATCGGCCCGCGGGTGGGCCAAGCGGCCGATTGGGCTTGCACCCAGGGGGCGGCCAGGGCAGCTGCACCGGCGGTCAGTAGTTCGCGACGTTTCATCAGGGGCTCCTTGCTTGTTAAATAAAATAGACGCCACCGGCGTACGGGACCGTTTCGCAGGAGCCATGCCAGCTCTGCCAGGTCCGCCCGCCGGCAGGGTGCACCATCAAGGCGCATCCAGCGCCCTCATTTGGGGCAAGCCTCCCTCCTTTGCACGCCAGTTTGGGGCAGCCATGACCGACAAGACCCGCCGATTCCTCCTGATCAACCCCAACACCAATGCGCTGACGACCCAGCGCCTGCAGGACACGCTGCGGCCGCGGCTGCCGCAGGGGGCGTCCCTCGCGGTCACCACCGCACGCTTTGGCGCCCACTACATCGCCTGCGAGGCCAGCCATGCAGTGGCCGCGCACGCCTGCCTCGATGCCTGGGCCACGGAGCGCATCGCGAATCCGCAGCCGCTGGACGGGGTGCTGATCGGGTGCTTCGGCGACCCGGGGCTGTTTGCCTTGCGGGAGGTCAGCGGCTGCCGGGTGACCGGGCTGGCCGAGGCCTCGTTCATTCAGGCCGCTGAACACGGGCCGTTTGCCATCGTCACCGGCGGCGAGCGCTGGAAGCCCATGCTGATACGGCTGGCGCAGAGCCTGGGCTATGGCGACCGCTTGCGGCATGTGGAGACCGTCGCCCCCAGCGGCGCGGCGCTGCAGGCCGACCCGGAGATGGCTCTGCGCTGTCTGGCTCAGGCCTGCGAGCAGGCGGCGAAGCCCGGGGTGCGCGCCATCATCCTGGGCGGGGCGGGCCTGGCGGGCTATGCGCCGGCGCTGCGCGCGCAATGCCCGCTGCCCTTGATCGACAGTGCGGTCGCTGGGCTGGAGGTGATGCTGCAGGGGCAGGCACCCGCAGCCACGCGTTCAGACGATGGTTTCTATGCGGCGTGGCAGGGGATGGATGACGCGTTCATGCGCCTGTCGGTGAAGACGGGGGCATGAGGCGCAAGCCCTCAATCGGGCGAGATATCCAGCCGCCGCTCATTGGGCGGAATGAAGGACTCCAGAAAACAAAGGGGCTCGCGTCCGGCCGAGGCGGCACTTTCGAGCAGCATGCCCCGAGTACCGACCTTGACCCCCGCAGCCGCCGCGGCCTGCGCATCGAAGCTCACGAAGGACAGGCGCTGGCGCACGCTCGTCACCGGCATGTTCAACTCGCCCGCCAGCATCTGCTTGAGGTTGGCGCCATCGAGCGTGGCCAGGGGCGCGCTGGCAATGCCCGGGCAGGTGGACGCGTTGATATAGAAGCGGTTGAACAGCGTGAAATCGCTACCAACCCGGATACGCCGGTCGATGCGCACGATGTCAGCGCCCGTCTGCCGCAGCCACTGCGACCACGGCCCGCGCTCGTCGATCCGGCTGCGCGCCAGCACCTTGGGAAACAAGGGCAAGAAGGTGGGCTCGCCCTCGCGGCCCAGAAACCGAAGATACAGCGGCGCGTCAATCGAACCTCGCCCCTGCGCCACGTAAGTGCCACTGCCCTGCGTGCGCACCAGGATGCCGTCATCGGCCAACTCGCGCAGCGCGCGCTGCACGGTGCCCAGGCTGAACCCGGTGAGGCGGACCAGCTCGCGCTCCGGGGGCAGTTGGCTGCCCGGCTTCCAGTCGCCATTGCGGATCGCGTCCGCCAAGGTCTCTCGTAGCTGCGCGTACTTGGACACCCCCGCCACGCTCGGACGGGCGTACTTCAGCAGAGAGCCGGCGGCGGAGTTGGCGGATTCTTCGGGACTGGCCATGGGGCGATCGTACTGCTGGATCGATTGACGAGTGCTCTATAGCACTGTAGCATCGCAGCGACCACAAGGAGACCCTCACATGACCCTGAAGAAACTGATCATCGGGCTGTCCGCCGCCCTGCTCGTCTCTACGCAAGCCGCCGCCCAAGGGCAGTGGCCGAACAAGCCGGTTCGGATCCTGTTCGGGTTTCCTGCCGCCAGTGCCACGGACGTGATCGCGCGTGCGGTCGGTCAAAAACTGTCCGACCGATGGGGCCAGCCGGTCACGATCGAGAACCGTCCGGGCGCGGGCGGCAACCTGGGCTCCGAGCTCGCCGCGCGGGCACCCGCCGACGGCTACACCATCTTCTTCGGCACGGTGGCTAACGCCATCAGCACCACGCTCTACACCAAGCTCAATTACGACTACCTCAAGGACTTCACCCCCATCACGCTGGTGGCCACCACGCCGCTGGTGCTGGTGGCCAACCCCGGAGTGCCCTTCAAGGACCTCAAGGGTCTGATCGACTTCGCCAAGGCCAATCCGGGCAAGCTCAATTTCGGCTCGGGCGGCATCGGCACCTCCAACCACCTGGCTGGCGAGATGTTCAAAAGCTCCACCGGCACCCAACTCGAACACATCGCCTACAAAGGCACGCCAGCCGCCTACAACGACATGTTCGGCGGCCAGGTCGCCCTGATGTTCGACAACATCGTGGCCGTCACCCCCCATGTGAAGTCCGGCAAGCTGCGGCCCCTAGCGGTCACCAGCGCCCAGCGCGCCGCCTCGCTGCCCGATGTGCCCACGGTCGCCGAGCAGGGTCTGCCTGGCTTTGAGGCCGTGTCCTGGATTGGCGCGCTGGTCCCGGTGGGTACACCGCAGGCCATCGTGGAAAAGATCCATACCGATCTGGTCGCTGTCCTGCGCATGCCGGAGATCCGGGAACGCCTGGGCGCTTCGGGCGCAGTGGTCGTGGGCAATAGCCGCGAAGAATTTGCCGCCTGGAACCGCAACGAGATCGCCAAGTGGGCCAAGGCGATCAAGGACTCCGGCACCAAGCCGGAGTAAACCGCTCTCAGAACAAACAGGAATCTCTGGTGAACACACCCCATATCAAGGAAGCTGCACGCGACATCCCCGTCTTGATGCAAGCGGATGTCGTCGTGGTCGGCGGCGGCACCACCGGCCCCATTGCCGCCATCGCGGCGGCGCGACGGGGCTGCAAGGTCGTTCTCATTGAACGCTTTGGATCGCTGGGCGGTGTGCTCACGCTGGGCCTGAACACCAAGCCGTCCGGCTCGCTGCTAGGCGGCATCCCGCTGGAGATCTGGAACCTGGCCCGCTCCGCGGGCGGCGCAGGGGCCGACTACATGGCCACGACCAAGACAGGCGGCGTCAAGATCGCCTCCCCCGCCGACCCCGAGATCATGAAGATGCTGCTCACGCGCCTGTGCGTGGAAGCGGGCGTGCAAATTCTGTTCGAAACCTTCGTGTCGACTCCTTATCTGGAAAACGGCGCCATCACCGGCGTCGTGATCGAGAGCAAGGCTGGCCGCCAATTCGTGGGCACCCAAGTGCTGATCGACTGTTCGGCCGACGCCGACATGGCCGCCAAGGCCCACGCCCCCTTCGTGATGGGATCGGGCGACGCCCAGGCCACGATGCAACCGGTCTCGATGTACTTCGTCATGAAAAACGTGGACCTGGTGCGCCTGGCCGAATGGGCCCGCACCTGCGACGACGTGCCGGCACGCGCGATCCCCCACGACGAGGCCGGGCTGGCCTACGGCCTGTGGCTCACCGGCTTCAACGGCATGCTGCGTCGCTTCCAAGAAGAAACTGGCGTGAAGCTGCAACGAGACAACATCACCCTGAAGACCACCGACGGACAGATGTATGTAAACGCCACCCGCGTGCTGGGTGTCGACGTGTTCTCACCCAAGCAATTCACGGACGCCATCCTCGAGTGCTATCGCCAGATCGAAGGCGTGTGCCGCTTCCTCAAGGAGCGCGTGCCCGGCTTCGAACAAGCGCGCCTGGGTCAGGTGTCGCCGATCCTGGGCGTGCGCGAGACCCGCCACATCCTGGGCGAGTACACGCTGACCGGCCCGGACTCGCGCGGCGAGACACGCTTTGACGACAGCATCGCCGCCGATTCTTCCGCCCTGGACATCCACGATCCCAAAGGCGGCGATGTCGATTTTCAAAGCATGCCGCCCTACGAGATCCCTTACCGTTGCCTGCTGCCACAAGGCGTCGAGCAGATCCTGGTGGCGGGGCGCTGCATTTCTGCCGACCACGACGCCCACGCGCGCTCACGCAATATGCCGGCCTGCATGGCCACCGGCCAGGCTGCGGGTGTGGCCGCCGCCATTGCGGTCGAAGACGGTGTCACCGTGCGTCAGGTGCAAGTGGCCAAAGTGCAGGCGGCGCTGCGAGCGATCGGCATGCCGCTGCGCGCCAGCGAGATCACCGAGGCCTGAGGATGGCAAGCGGCCCCCTCAAGATCCAGTATTGGCTTAGCACAGCCAGCCCCTGGGCCTGGCTGGGAAGCGCGCGCTTCATCGACCTGGTCAAGGCCACCGGCGCCCAGGTGCAGGTGCTGCCGGTGGACCTGGGCGCGGTCTTCGCGGCCACGGGCGGTACGCCCTTCCCGCAGCGGTCTGCGGCCCGCCAGACCTATCGGCAACTGGAACTCGCGCGCTGGTCCCAGCGCGTGGGCGTGCCCGTCACCCTCGAGCCCCAGCACTATCCGGTGGACCGTGGCCCCTCGAGCCGACTCCTGATCGCCGCCAGCAACGCGGGGCTCGACGCGCTGCCCCTGTCGCACGCGGTGCTGCGTGCGATCTGGTCGCAAGAGCGGAACATCGCCGATTGGGACACCCTGGCCCAACTGGCCAACGAATGCCAACTCGATGGCGCTGGGCTGGTCCATGCGGCCCGACAAGCCGATGTGGAGCGCCAGTACCAGGACACCACGCGGCAAGCGATCGAGGCGCAGGTCTTTGGCTCGCCCACCTACGTGGTCGATGGCGAGCGCTTCTGGGGACAAGACCGGTTGGACTTTCTGGCGCAGCGGCTGCAGATGCCAACCTGATCCTCGCACGCCGATCGCCCGACGTTAAACTGCGCGGGCTTTCAGGAGTACGCCGATGATCTCGCCCTTGCGCCGCGTGGCCACGATGCTGGCCCTCGTGCTGTGTGCCAGCGCTCACGCCGCCTTCCCCGAAAAACCGATCCGCATCGTCATCGGCTTTCCCGCGGGGGGGCCACTGGACCAGCACGCCCGTCTGCTCGCCGATCGTCTCGGTGCTGCATTGGGTCAGCCCGTCATCATCGACTACAAGGCGGGCGCGGGTGGCACGGTGGGCGCGCAGGAAGTGATGCGCGCACCGGCCGACGGCTACACGCTGATGCTGGCCAATACCGGCGTGATGGTGATCAACCCGGCGCTGTACTCCAAACTGCCTTACCAAACCCTGCGTGATTTCACGCCCATTGCACGTACGGCGATGCAGCCGCTGGCCTTGCTGGTGAATCCCAACGTGCCGGTCAAGACCCTGCCCGAGTTCATCGCCTACGCCAAGGCCCGACCCGGCCAGGTGAACTACGGATCTGCGGGCAATGGCGGCATCAGCCACTTGGTGCCCGAGATGTTCAAGACCGCGACCGGCTTGTTCATGGTGCACATCCCCTATCGCGGCAGCGCCCCTGCCTTTACCGACCTGATGGCGGGTCAGGTGCAGTTCATGGCCGAATCGATTCCGCAGGCTGCGGCCTATCACAAGCAGGGCAAGGTACGCGCCATCGCTGTCACCAGCCGCACGCGCAATCCTGCCTTACCCGATACGCCCACGGTGATCGAGAGCGGCCTCAAGGACTTTGAGGTGGTGGGCTTCTACGGCTTCCTGGCGCCGGCGAATCTGCCCAAGGACATTACCGCCCGATTGAGCGATGCCTTCCGGCAGGTGTTGACCTCGCCTGAGATCCAGGGTCGCATGATCTCGCAGGGCGCAGACCCGGCCTTCCTGGGCCATGAGGACTTCGCCAAGTTTCTGGTAGCCGAGACGCCCAAGTGGGCACAGGCGGTGGCGAAGTCGGGGGCGAAGCTCGATTGAGGTGCTCACTCTTGCTGCCCGAGCAGCAAATTAGGATGGTCTTGCCCTCGGCCTTGGAATACGGCGCGTCGATCCCTCCAGCATCAGACGAAACGGTTTTCGATCTGACCGATGCCATCGATCTCCACGCGGATCACATCGCCCGAGGCGATGTAGCGCGGCGGAGTCAGGCCCATGCCCACGCCGGCGGGCGTGCCGGTGGCGATGATGTCGCCGGGGTAGAGCGTGATACCGCGCGAGATGGTCTCGATCAGCGTGGGGATGTCGAAGATCATGTTCTCGGTCGGGCCGTCCTGGCGCAACTCGCCGTTGACCCAGCAGCGCACGCGCGTCTTTCGACCGTCCATCTCGTCGGCGGTAACGATCCACGGCCCCATGGGGCAGAAGGTGTCGAAGGACTTGCCCATATCCCACTGCTGATGGCGCATCTGCACATCGCGGGCGGTGACGTCATTGACGATGGTGTAGCCGTAGACATGCGACATCGCATCGGCCTGCGTGATGTTCTTGCCACCCTTGCCGATCACGACGGCCAGTTCGGCCTCGTAGTCGATCTGCTCGGAGATCGCGGCGCCGGGCAGGCGCACATCGTCGGTCGGGCCGACCACGCACTCGGGCACCTTGGTGAAGACGATGGGCCAGGCCTGGGGGTCGGCGTTGCTGGCCTTGAACACCGAGGTGGCCAGTTCTTTGGCATGCGCGTGGTAGTTGCGCCCCACACACCACACGTTGCGGCGCGGCACGGGCAGCGGTGCCTGCAGTTGTACGGCCGACAGCGCCAGGGGTGCGCCAGTCAGGGCCGGCAGCGGCCGACCGGCGACCTGAGCCTCGATCAATGACTGGGCGCCCAGACGGGCCTGTGCATCCGAAAGGCCAAAGGCCGTGACATGCTGGCCGTCGGCGCTGATTTGGCCAACATGGGGTTGACCTTTGTAGGAATAAACAGCGATGCGCAAAGTAGGTTCTCCTGAATGGGGTTGTTGTTTTTTGGATCCCGCTTATTGTTGCATTCCGAGGGAAAGGCAAGACAAGCAAGCCGCATAATCTCACGCTGCCCAGCCACCCGGCCGGACATTCATGCCACGGAGGCTCCCATGACTGTCAATTTCTTGCTCGTGAAGGCGCCCTGGCGCGCCACCTCTGTCCCCGCCTATCGCCTGGGCCTGGCCGCATGGGTTTTGATGGCCGCTGCCGGCGCGCAGGCCGCGGATGCCTCTTGCATCAGCGCCGGGCGGCTCGATGCCGAAGGGCGCTGGGCGCCGCAGTTCCAGGCCGTACGCCTTCTGGACGAAGCAGGGCGTGCACTGCCCACGCGGACCCGGGCCGACCTCTCACGCGTTCGAGGCGTGGAGCTCACGCAGCCCGCACTGCTGTCCGCCTGCGAAGGTGACCGCGGACTGACCCGCGGTGAAGACTCGGCATCAACCAAGGCCCCGGTGCCTGCGGCCAAGCCGGGCCGACTGGTTGTAGAGGCCGTAGGCTTTGCCAAGCTGCAAACCAGCGGCGAGCTGGTCGAACTGAAAGTGCAAGTTCCGCCCGATCGC
>CANGSD010000004.1 GCA_947455875.1 Comamonadaceae bacterium | reverse complement strand
TGGCCGCGGCATGCTGGCCGTCGGTGGGGTTCACCGCATGACCCATCCTGAGGTTGAACTTGGCCGCAAAGGCAGTGGATCCCAGGGCTGCCAGCAGGCAGGCGGTGAGGACGCGAGAGAGTTTCATGCTGTGTCTCCTGTTGAAAAAGGCAAGGGGTGAGGGGAAATCAGTCGGTCGGCAACGGGTACTCGTCGGCGCTGAAGACGGTGTGAAACACCGTGCCGTCGAACATGGCGATCAGGTCTTTGGAGACCTCGCGGCTTTCCATGCGCACGGCCGATGCCAGCGCAATGTCGATCGACTCGCGGGTCGGGTAGCGCACCGACAGCACCATGCCGAAATGCGGCTGCGTCACGTCGCTTTCGACCTGACGCAACACGCGCACTTCCTGCGCGCCGGGGAAACGGGTCCACAAGGGCACGAGCTTTTCGCGGATGTAGCGGCTGAAGGCCTCGTGCATGCCGGGTTTGACCTGGCCCTGGAAGAACGCGCAGCGGATGTACATGGAGTCTTTCTAAAAATGGGGCATTCAGGCGGGCGATGAAGAGGCGGGGACATCGAGATCCAGGGCCTGCAGGGTGCGCGCCAGCAGCGTACCCACGGGCGGCTCGATCCCCAGATGCAGGACATCGGTCTCGTCGGCGGAGGGCACCTCCAGGGTGCGCAGCTGGCTCTCGAGCAGGCCGGCTTGCATGTAGTGGCCCACCCGGGCGGCCATGCGCTGACCGATGGTGTGCGCGTCGCCATGCAGGAACACGAACCGCACACCCGCGGCGTGCGCGCGGATGCGGTCTCGGTAGGCGCGCTTGAGTGCCGAGCACGCCACGACGCGCCCACGCGCATCGCCGTCGTCTAAAGCGGCCAGGTATTCGCCGATGCGGTCCAACCAGGGCCAGCGGTCCGCGTCTTCCAACGCGATACCCGAGGACATCTTGCGGATGCTCTCTGGCAGGTGCAGATCGTCGCCATCCACCATGGCCAGATGCAAGCGATCCGCCAAGGCGCGCGACAGCGTGGACTTGCCGCAGCCGGACACACCCATCACCACGATGCGCAGAGGCTGGCTGGTGTGACGCAGCAAGGTCATGTACCTGTCTGTCAGCGCGATGCGCACTCCGGCACGGGCGAGCGCAGCGGCGCACCGGTGACGCCCGCATGCAAGTTCGCGAAAGCCAGATCGGCCATGGCCTGACGGGTTTCGCGGGTGGCACTGGCCATGTGGGGCGTGAGCACCACATGAGGCAGGGTCCACAGCGCTTGCGGCACATGGGGTTCGTCGGCGAACACATCGAGCCCGGCGCCCGCGATGGTGCCGGCCAGCAAGGCGGCGACCAGCGCAGACTCGTCGACCACGCTGCCGCGCGCCACGTTGATCAAATAGCCCTCGGGCCCCAGTGCCTGCAGCACCTGCGCGTCGATCAGGTGACGGGTGCCCGCACCGCCCGGCGTGATCACGACCAAGAAGTCCACCTGGGCGGCCAGGGCGGCGGGGGTGGAGTAGTAGGTGTAGCCGCAGCCCTGCTTCTCGCTGCGCGCGGTGTAGGCGATCGACATACCGAAGGCCTGCGCGCGCTGGGCGATGGCCTTGCCGATGCGCCCCAGGCCCACGATGCCCAGGCGCGCGCCCGAGACCTTCTTGCCCAGGGCAATCGGTCCGTGCGGCCAGAGGCCCTGGCGCACGAACTGGTCGGCCTGCGGGATGGCGCGGCCCACCGACAGCACCAGGCCCATGGCCAGATCAGCCACATCGTCGGTGAGCACGTCGGGGGTGTGCGTGACGGGAATTCCGTAGCGGATCGCGGCGGGCACATCGACGCCGTCATAGCCGACACCGAAGACCGACACCACCTTGGTCTGGGGCAGGTGGGCCAGCAGATCGGCCGGCACCCGCGATTCGCCCGTGGCCGCCACTGCAACGATGCGCGGCGCGAGCTGCGCGAAGGCGGCCGGATCGGTCACATGCGTGCGGTCATGCACGGTGTAGGCCGCTTCCAGCGCCTTCTGAAAGAAGGGGTGCAATTTGGCAACCGCCAGGACATCAGGCTTGGACAAGGATGGACTCCTCTCTTTGGAAAGCGCTGTCCGATCTGAAAACGAAGGATTTCGGTCAGGAGGGTCTTTCTTTTACTCTTGACCTCAGCTGCGCTTTCTTCCAGGATCGCGACTGGGACAGCGCTATCCTAGGAGGCCCACAAACCGGCCTACTCCGTAGAAACCCGCATATCGCCAATGACGCCCTCCCCTCGTCGCCACCGCTCCACCGGCCGTGTCACGCTGGCCGATGTCGCCCGTGCGGCGGGTGTGAGTCTGAGCACCGCTTCGCGCGCGTTGCGGGGCGAGCGGGCGGTCGACCCGGCCCTGGTGGCGCGGGTGCAGGCCACCTCCGACAAACTGGGCTATGTGCCCGACCCGGCGGCACGCGCCCTGGCCTCGCAACGCAGCGACCACGTGGCCCTCCTCATTCCCTTGCTGTCGAACGCGCTGTTTGTCGACCTGCTGGAATCGGCCCAGACCACGCTGCGTCAGGCGGGCTTTCAGACCCTGATCGGCGTGACGCACTACGACAGCCGCGAGGAAGAACAATTGCTGCGCGAGCAGCTGCTGCATCGACCCGCGGGTTTGTTGGTGACGGGCCTCGATCACAGTGCGACCACGCGCCAACTGATCGCGCGCAGCGGCGTGCCCTGCGTGCACCTGATGGAGTTGCCGCAAGACAACGGCCAGGCGGCCAGTCACTGCGTGGGCTTCCGGCAGATGGAGGCGGGCGCAGCCCTCACACGCAAGCTGCTGGCCCGGGGTTACCGGCGCATCGCCTTTGCCGCCGCACAACTCGATCCGCGGGTGATGGAGCGTCTGCAAGGCTGGCGGCTCGCCTTGCAGGAGGCCGGCTTGCACGCACCCACCTTGGAGTGGCTCAACCCCGCTTCCTCCTCGCTGGCGCTGGGTGCGGTGATGTTCGAGCAGATCATGCAGCAGACCCCTGCGGTCGATGCCATCTTCTTTTGCAACGACGACCTGGCACAGGGCGCGTTACTGGCCGCGATGCGCCTGGGCATCGCCGTACCCGGGCAAGTGGCCATCGCCGGCTTCAATGACCTCACGGGCAGCGACCAGATGGTGCCGCCTCTGACGACGGTGCGCACACCCCGCGCGCAGGTGGGTGCCAGCGCGGCGCAGATGCTGCTGGCGCTGATGCGCGGCGAAGAGCCGGCGCAGCCCCTGCTGGATCTGGGCTTTGAGATCATGGAGCGACAGAGCACCTGAGGACGCGGCCTTGATGCGCCTTACTTGCCTGCGATCGGTTCAACCTTGAGTGCGCCCGCCTCGATCGACAGGCGTATCACGTCTTGCGTATCCACCGCCTCGAGCCAGGCGTAATCGGTACGGGGGTCGAGGGCGCGCGTGCCCACATGCGCATGAAGCTTGTCTTCAGGATTGAAGCGCATGACCTGCAAATCACCGGTGAAGCCGTCGACCACCACGGCACCAAACTGGTAGGGGCAGTTGCTTTTCATGCAGGCGTTCATCACCAGGTAGCGGCCGTTGACGAGCCGGGACTCGCCGGGCCCGCTCATGGCGGCGCGAAGCTGGCGGAACTGCTCGGGCTTCATCCTCTTGACGATAGGCGCACGGGCCTGGGGATCGGCCAACACCGCCTCAGGATGCTCGCCCAGGAAAGGACGCCACACAGCCCGAAAGCGCGTGTCGACGTACTCGCCGCTGGCGGCGTCCCAGCGGCGGGTGGAAGGCAGCAGATCGTCCAGCGGGTTGCGCTCGCCGCCGTAGAAAGGCGAGAGCGTGCTGCGGGCCAGGTCATCGCCCTGGAACCCGAACGAAGCCACCATGGGCTTGCCCTTGGGTCCGTCAAAACCGGTGCCCACACGGGCGACGCGAACCGAGCCCTTGGCCAGATAGAGGACGAAGTAGTCGTTGTACCCGTGGCAGGCGGTGCCGCCGCAGTTGGTGGCGACGATGGCCACCCGGGCTTGGGTGGTGGAGGGGTGCGCCGCGACCATATGCACATAGCTATCGCAAGCGTGCGTGAGTGACAGCAGCTCGCCGGTGCGGCCTCGTCGAATCTCGAGTCGCGCGATATCGCAAGCGCCCGAGAGCTCGCGCCCCGGCATCGGTCCTCGCGCCACCTGCGCCAAGTCGCCATTGGCAAATCGCACCTGCTCCAAGAACAGGCCCGAAGCCGTCGCCGCCCAGGTGAAGTCAGACATCGCCGGCCGCGCCGACTGGGCGGCAACCCAGACAGGCGCCAGGGCCAGAACGATGGCCAGCCAGGGCCGGGCAACGCGGTGTGCGAGCGTCACGGGAATCCTTCAGCGGGTGCGATCACCATCAGACCCCAGGGTCTTGGCGTTTTGCGCAGAATCAGACCGTGGCGCGTCGGCACTGTCCGTCGTGGTGTGCGGAAAGCACATCTTCTCTCCATCCCACTTCTGGCCGCACCAGCACACGCCTTCGTCGTTGATGATGCAGGTGCCAGTTCCACAGCAACGCGGGTCGTCTTCGTTCATGCACATGTCTCCTGTCGATCGGCGTGACCATAGCGCCTCCTGCCCAGTGTGGCACAGGGCCCAAGCGGATACCCGCACAGGCCGCTACGCCTTCCCATGAAACGCCATGTCGCCCTGGTCGCCTTGGTGGTGACCGCCGCTGTCGTCATCGATCTGCATGTGGACTGGCGCCGCGCGGACAACGGCGTACTGATGCGGGTGGGCGAGCAGGATGTGGATGTCTGGGGCCAGATGCGAGAGGCCTGGACCGTCTTCTCGCGCCGCTGCGGGCGGGTGCAGACCTTGCGGGCTGGCGACCCGGTGTGGGAGCGAGTACAGGCCACCATCCGCGACTACAGCCCGCCCGATTCACACAGCGCGCAGGTGGTGGACCTGCTGCGACAAGACGACTGGCTGCTGGCGCAGGTGGTGTCCGACCGCCTGATGCCCGCGGTTGCAGCCCTGAAGATGGACGGCCCCAACATCAGCTTGGTGCCCCGGGGGGTTTGGAGCGGCAACACCGCGCCCTGGGTGGCCGCGCCGTGGGTGCGTGATTACCTGCGGCGCCAGGTGCCGCAGCTGCCGCAGGCGCTGACCGACTGCCTGGAGATCGCCTCCGACTCGCCCCTGCAACGCGCAGGCCCCCTGCCTACGAAAGCCCCCCGATGACCACCCGCAACCTCGTGATCGTGCTGGGCGACCAGTTGGACCTGCAGGCCAGCGCCTTCGATGATTTCGACGCGGCGCAGGACCGAGTGTGGATGGCAGAAGTGGCTGAGGAATCCACGCATGTGCCCTCCGCCAAGCCGCGCATCGCGCTGTTTCTCAGTGGCATGCGGCACTTCGCGCAAGCCCTGCGCGAGCAGCAGGGTCCGATCGTGGACTACACGCGTCTGGACGATGCAGATAACAGCGGCACGCTGGCCGGTGAATTGCGCCGCGCCATCGAGCGCCACAAGCCTGCAGGCCTGGTCATGACCGCGCCAGGGGATTGGCGCGTGCTACAGGCGATGCGCGTGGTCGCCGCTGACAGCCAGCTGCCGCTGGACATACGCGAGGATCGCCACTTTTTCAGCACGGTGCGCGAGTTCGCCGAACATGCCAAGGGCCGCAAGCAGCTTCGACTGGAATATTGGTACCGCGCCCTGCGCCAGAAGCACGCCATCTTGATGGACGGCGACGCGCCAGTGGGCGGCCAGTGGAACTTCGATGTGGATAACCGCGAAGCCTTTGGCAAAGAAGGACCTGTGAACCTGCCCGCGCCCCAGCGCTTCGCACCCGATGCGATCACGCGCGAGGTGTTGGATCTGGTCAACACCCGCTTTGCCGACCATCCGGGGCGCCTGGACAGCTTCGCCTGGCCCGTCACCCGCGCGCAGGCGCTGCAGGCCCTGCAAGACTTCATCACGCACCGACTGCCGCTCTTTGGCCGCTACGAAGACGCACTATGGGCGGGCGAGCCTTGGCTGTATCACTCGCTGCTATCCGCGGCTCTGAACCTGAAGCTGCTGCAAGCGCGCGAAGTGGTGCAAGCGGCGCAAGACGCCTGGCGCACGGGCCACGCGCCGATTGAAGCGGTCGAGGGCTTCATCCGCCAGATCCTGGGCTGGCGCGAATACGTGCGGGGCATCTACTGGACGCAGATGCCCGAGTACCTCGATCGCAATGCACTGGACGCTCAGGCGCCGCTGCCCGAGTTCTTCTGGACCGGCGATACCGACATGGCCTGTCTGCGCGATGCGCTCACGCAGACCCTCACGCACAGCTATGCCCACCACATTCAGCGGCTGATGGTGACGGGCTTGTACCTGTTGATGCGGGGCGTGAAGCCGCAGGCGGTGCACACCTGGTATCTGAGTGTCTATGTCGACGCCGTGGAATGGGTGGAGCTACCCAACACCCTGGGCATGAGCCAGTACGGCGACGGCGGCCTGATGGCGAGTAAGCCCTACATTGCCACCGGCAAATACATCCAGCGTATGGGCAATCACTGCAAGGGGTGCCGCTACGACCCCGCGCAATCCACAGGACCCACCGCCTGCCCCTACACCACGCTGTATTGGAATTTCCTGATGCGGCACGAGGCCCTGCTGGCGGGCAATCCGCGTATGGGGATGCAGGTGCGCAATCTGGCGAGGCTCACACCCGAGAAGCGCGAGGCGATTCGCGCGCAGGCCCAGAGTCTTCGCACCGAGTGACGCGGCCTGCGTCGGCGGCACGGCGCGCCACGACAAACTGGGTTTTGCTGCGCCGCGGCATCACATTCGTCAGACCTTTCGGTCCTTGATCCGACGATTTGGACTTTCGTCGGACTGTTGCGTTTCGTCGATGGCAAGGAGGTCCGGACACTGCGTCCTGATTGGAAACAACGCAGGAGTCCCCACGTGCACCGCGATCCGGGCCTGGCCATCGAGGCACAGCCCACCTCACCTGAACCCCATCTGGGCCGCTCCCTGCCTCGGCAGGAGGATGCTGCGCTCCTGAGTGGGCGCGGGCGGTTCGCGGACGATCTGGGCACGCCCCCGGGAACGCTGCACGCGGCTATCGTGCGCAGCCCGCATGCCCACGCCGAGTTGCTGGAGGTAGACGGTTCGGCGGCGCTGGCACTGCCCGGGGTGCGGGCGGTGCTGACCGGAGCGGACGTGCTGCGCTGGGCGCAGCCCTTTCTGGTGGGTGTCAAAGTGCCGGTACGCCATCACGCACTGGCCGTCGACCGCGTGCGTTACAGCGGCGAGCCGGTGGCCGTGGTGGTCGCCGACAGCCGCGAGCTGGCCGAAGACGCCTTGGAAGCCGTACGCGTGCGTTACCGCGCGCTGCCCGCCGTGGTGGAGATCGAAGCGGCCTGCGCCGACGACGCGCCGCTGCTGCACGAGGCAGCCGGCAGCAACGTGGTCAATGAGCGGCACTTTCGCTATGGCGATCCCGAGCAAGCCTTCGCGAGTGCCGACCGCACCGTCAGCGTCGAGATCCACTACCCCCGCAACAGCTGCACACCCATCGAGTGCGGCGTGGTCATCGCCGAGCACCAGCCTGACGCCAACGGCGGGCACGCCTACGAGGTGTTGTCCAACTTCATGGGGCCTTTCTCGCTGCACTCGGTGATGGCCCTGGCCCTGGGCGTGCCCGCCAACCAACTGCGCCACCGCGTGCCGCGAGACAGCGGCGGCAGCTTTGGCGTCAAGCAAGCGGTGCTGCCCTATGTCGTGCTGATGTGCCTGGCCTCTCGCAAGGCCGGCGCCCCGGTCAAGTGGGTGGAAGACCGGCTCGAACACCTGGCCGCTGCGACCTCGGCCACCGCCCGACTGACCACGCTGGACGCCGCGCTGGATGCCAGCGGCCGCATCACCGCCCTGCGCTGGGACCAACGCGATGACGTGGGCGCCTACCTGCGCGCCCCCGAGCCGGCCACGTTCTATCGCATGCACGGCGCGCTGACCGGTGCCTATGACATCCCGAACATGGCCGTTCGCAACCGGGTGGTGATGACCAACAAGACGCCGACCGGTCTGGTGCGCGGCTTCGGCGGCCCGCAGGTGTACTACGCGCTCGAGCGACTGATGGACCGTATCGCCAGCCTGCGGGGCGAAGACCCGATCGCGCTGCGCCGGCGTCACTTTGTGCGGGCCGAACAGTTCCCCTACACCGCCACCGCCGGCGCAGTCCTGGACAGCGGCGACTACCACACCCTGGCCGACAAGACGCAGGCCGCTGCGCTGGAACACGGCTTGTGGGAGCGACAAGCGGCCGCACGCGCAGCCGGACGGCTGTACGGCATCGGTGTGGCCGCCGTGGTGGAACCTTCGATCTCCAACATGGGCTACATCAGCACGGCGCTGACCCGCGAGCAGCGCGCCAAGGCCGGCCCGAAAAACGGCGCGATCGCCAGCGCCAGTGTCGGCATCGACTTGCTCGGTGGCGTCAACGTGGTCATCGCCTCGGCGCCTGCGGGCCAGGGTCATATGACGGTGTGCGCGCAGGTGGTGGCTGATGTCTTCGGACTACAGCCCGGGCAGATCGCGGTGAACGTGGAGTTCGACACGGGCAAGGACGCCTGGAGCGTGGCCGCTGGCAACTACAGCAGCCGCTTTGCGGGCGCGGTGGCCGGCACGGTGCATCTGGCCGCCATGCGACTGCGCGAGCGGCTGGCACGCATCGCAGCGCCGGGGCTGAATTGCCCACCCGAGCGCGTGATGTTTGCGCAGGGCGCCATCTTCAACGGCGACGCACCCGACACGCGCCAGCCCTTCGCGCGCCTGGCCGCCAGCCCGCACTGGGCACCGGCCCTGCTGCCCGCAGGCGAGCTGCCCGGCCTGCGCGAAACCGCGTTCTGGACCCCACCGACCCTGGCGGCGCCCGATGATGCCGACCGCGTCAACACCAGTGCAGCCTACGGCTTCGTGTTCGATCTGTGCGGCGTGGAGGTCTGCCGCGACACCGGCCGCGTGCGCATCGACCGCTACATCACAGGCCATGACGCGGGCCGCCTCCTGAACCCCGCCTTGGTGGACGGGCAAATCCGTGGCGCGTTTGCGCAAGGCCTGGGCGCCGCACTGATGGAGGAATTTCGCTACGGCCCCGACGGCAGTTTTCAAAGCGGCACATTTGCCGACTACCTGGTGCCCACCGCTTGTGAAGTGCCCGACCCGGTGATCGTGCACCTGGAGACGCCGAGTCCATTCACCCCCCTGGGCGCCAAGGGCGTGGGCGAAGGCAACAACATGAGCACCCCCGTGGCGATCGCCAATGCGGTGGCCGACGCGCTGCGGCCCTTGCGCGAGGTCACGGACATCCGCTTACCCCTGACCCCTTCACGCGTGCTGGCCCTGCTCGATGAACCCGAGCCCGAGGCACCCGCCGGATCACGCGAAGTCTCAGCGCCAGTGACCCCGGCTACCGGCGCCCGCGCAGGCGCTCGCACCGGTGGCCGCGCCTTGCAGGCCCAGGGGTCGGTGACCATCGCCGCTACACCGCAGCGTGTGTTTGCGGTGCTGATGGATCCGCAGGCGCTGGCCCGGGTCATTCCCGGCTGCCACGCGCTCGTGCCCGAGGGCGAGCACGCCTACCGGGCCGATGTGACCGTCGGCGTCGGACTGGTCAAAGCCCGGTACGAAGCGCGCATCGTGCTGTCCGAGATGGACCCGCCCCGCAGCCTGGTGCTGGCCGGCGAGGGCCAGTCGTCACTCGGCACGGCGGCTGGCCAGGGTCGCGTGCAGCTGGAGGCGGTGCCGGAGGGCACGCGGCTGCATTACGACTATGAGGCCCAAGTGGGTGGCAAGGTGGCCGCCGTGGGCAGCCGCATGCTGGAGGGGGCTGCACGCGTGGTGCTGGCCCAGTTGTTCGAATCCTTGGGGCGCCAAGCCGCCGCACAAGATGCCGCCAGCGGCGCGGTGCACGCACCCCGCCCTGTGTCCACGCCCTGGTGGCGACGGTTGCTGCAAGCGCTGGGGATGCGCCCATGAAACCCGCCCGCTTTGATTACCAACGCGTCGAGACGGCGCAAGAGGCGGCCGCTGTGCTGGGCGAACTGGGCGACGACGCCCGCATCCTGGCCGGGGGTCAGTCGCTGATGGCGGTGTTGAACATGCGTCTGGCACGCCCCAAGCGCCTGCTGGACGTCTCGCGCTCGCAGGCGCTGGCCACCGCACGCATCGACAGCGGCGCGCTGCAAGTGGGCGCTGCGGTGACGCAGGCCGCCGTGGAACACCGTCCGCGCCTGGCGCAGGAAGTGCCGCTGCTGGCGCTGGCCTTTCCGTGGATCTCGCACTTTCAGATCCGAAATCGCGGCACGGTGGCGGGCAGCGTGGCCCACGCCGACCCGTCGGCTGAATTGCCTTTGGTGTTGACCGCGCTGCGTGGCGAAGTGTGCTTGCGCAGCCAGCGCGGCACACGTCGCCTGGCCGCCGACGACTTCTTCACCGGCATGCTGCTGACCGCGCGCGCCGCCGACGAACTGATCGAAGCGGTGCGTTTCCCACTGGCCCAGACCGGCCAGGGCTTTGGCTTCGAAGAATTCGGCATCCGCCACGGTGACTTCGCTCTGTGCGCGGTCGCTGCGGTGGCCGATGCATGCAGCCTGCGCGTGGCCGTCGGCGGCGTGGCTGATCGACCTGTGGCGCGCGACTGGCCCCTGCTGTCAGGCGCCGCCCTCGATGAGGCACTCAATCAACTGGCCTGGTCGTTAGAGGTCCGCGATGAGCCGCAAGCCAGTGCGGCCCTGCGCCGCCGGCTGGTGCGCCATCTGGGCCGCCGGGCGATCGATCAAGCCCTTGCTTCCAGGAGCCCCCTATGAACGTACTGGACGGCGACGTGGTGCATCCGCTGCGTCTGACCCTCAACGGCCGTGAGCGCTGCGCCAACGTCGAACCGCGACGCCTGCTCTCGGATTTTCTGCGTCATGACCTGGGTGCGACAGGGGTGCATGTGGGCTGCGAGCATGGCGTGTGTGGTGCGTGCACCGTGCTGGTCGACGGCGCGGCCCAGCGTGCCTGCCTCACGCTGGCGGTGCAGGCCGATGGACGAGAAGTCCGCACGGTCGAAAGCCTGGCCGACGTCGATGGCACGCTCGACGATCTGCAGGCGGCGTTTCGGCGCCATCACGCCTTGCAATGCGGCTTTTGCACGCCCGGCATCCTGATGTCGTGCGTCGACTGGCTGGCGCGCTGCGCGCAGGGCCCTGTGCCCACCGAGGACGACGTACGCATCATGCTCTCGGGCACTTTATGCCGGTGCACGGGCTACACGCCCATCGTGGCCGCCGTGCTGGATGTCGTGCAGCAGCGCCGTGGCCTCACGACCACCTCCGACCAACCGCTGCTGGAGACGCCCCATGCTTGATCTGGGCCGCACTTTCTTGCAAAGCGTCGAACGCCGTCCGCATGCGATCGGTCTGGTCGATGCGGCCTTGCAACTGACCTATGCCCAGTGGGCACACCGCATCGGCGCCGCGCAGCGTGGCCTAGCCGATGCCGGCCTGAAAAAAGGTGACCACCTGGTCACCGTGCTGCAAAACCGCTGGGAGATGGCGACCTTGCATTGGGCCTGCCAATTCGCCGGCATCGTGATGACGCCCTTGAACTGGCGCGCCAAGCCCGATGAAGTGGATTACTGCCTCCTCGACGCGCACGCCCGCGCCATCGTCTGGGAACCCATCACCGACGCCGCGGTGGCCGCCAGCACCGAGGCGCAGCGGCTCGCACGTATCGCCATGGATGGCGCAGCGCCCGGCGACGCCTCAGTTCACCGCTTTGATCACTGGATGGCGCAGGCGCACGAGCCCGTGCCGCTCGCCGGTGCGGACGACGGTTCGCTGATGCTCTATACCAGTGGTACCACCGGCAAGCCCAAAGGCGTGCCACGCCGACATCGCGCCGAGCGTGCCGCCGCCCTGGCCCATGTGGCACAGAACCGCTATGCGGTCGGGGAATGCACGCTGGGCGTGA
>CANGSD010000003.1 GCA_947455875.1 Comamonadaceae bacterium | reverse complement strand
CGAGTTGCAGGGGCGTTTGCCGATACGCGTGGAGCTGAAGTCGCTGTCGGTGCAAGACTTCGAGGCCATCCTCACCCAGACGCATGCTTGCCTGGTCACGCAGTACGAGGCGCTGCTGGCCACCGAAGGCGTCACCCTGACCTTCACCCCCGAGGGCATCACCCGCTTGGCGGCCATCGCCTACGAGGTCAATGAGCGCACCGAAAACATCGGCGCGCGGCGTCTGTCCACGGTGATGGAGCGCCTGCTCGACGAGATCAGCTTCGAGGCCACCCGCCGCAGCGGCCAGACGCTGACCATCGACGCCGCCTATGTCGACGCCCGGCTCAAAGATCTGAGCCAGAACGAGGACCTCTCTCGTTACATCCTGTGAGACCGGCCCCGCCGTCGCGCGGCAGGGCTTCAGGTTTCACATTCACAGGCGCTGCTAAGTGCTTCATTTTGAACAGTTTTCAGCGCATCAGTGGTCGCGAAAACCGCTCTAAGTCCTTGATTTCATTGCAAATTTTCCGCATGGCACCCCTTGCGAAGCTGTGTTTTCCTGATACAGTGGGAAGAAGTGCAATTTGGTGGGAAAAAATGCCTTTTCTGGGGCATTCGATCCCGCCAAACCGGTTCAACCCTCCATCAGGAATCCAGCGGTGTTTCAAGGCGCCTCGTCCGTCAGTCTCGATAGCAAGGGAAGGCTCTCCGTGCCGACCCGGCATCGCGACGTGCTGGCTGCCACTGCCGCCAACCAGGTCACGGTGACCAAGCACCCGCACGGGTGCCTGATGATCTTTCCGCGCCCCGAGTGGGAGAAGTTCCGTGAGCGCATCGCGGCGCTGCCGATGTCGGCGCAGTGGTGGAAGCGGATCTTCCTGGGCAATGCGATGGACATGGAGCTCGATGGCACGGGCCGTGTGCTGATCTCCCCCGAGCTGCGCGCGGCCGCTGGCATCGATCGCGACACCATCCTGCTCGGAATGGGCAACCACTTCGAGCTGTGGGACAAGGCCAGCTACGACGCCAAAGAGGCGCAAGCCATGGCCGGCGAGATGCCCGACGTGTTCAAGGACTTTTCTTTCTGACGGCCAAGGCGGTGGACCACGCATGGACACACACCACCGTTCTGTTGAGGGAAGCGGTTGCAGCGCTCGTCACCCGACCGGATGGACTTTATGTGGATGCGACCTTCGGTCGCGGCGGCCACTCGCGCGCCATCCTCTCGCAGCTGTCGCCCCAGGGCCGCTTGGTGATTTTCGACAAGGACCCCGAGGCCATCGCCGAGGCTGGCCGCATCGCCGATGCGCGCCTGTCTATTCGGCACGAGGGCTTTCGTCATATCGGCGAGCTGCCCGCGGGTTCGGCCTGCGGCGTGCTGATGGACCTGGGTGTGAGCTCCCCTCAGATCGACAACCCCGAGCGGGGCTTTTCTTTTCGCCACGACGGCCCACTGGACATGCGCATGGACACCACGCGCGGACAGAGTGCGGCCCAGTGGCTGGCAACGGCCGAAGTCGGCCAGATCGCGCAGGTGATTCGTGACTATGGCGAAGAACGGTTTGCTGTTCCGATTGCAAAGGCGATTGCTGCTCGCCGACAGGAACGGGGCCCTCTTGCAAGCACCGCCGAGTTGGCCGAACTCGTGGCTGGCACGGTCAAAACCCGCGAGCCGGGCCAGAACCCTGCAACGCGCACATTTCAGGCTCTTCGGATTTTCGTCAATGCCGAGCTTGAAGAGCTCGAGCAAGCGCTAGAGGCCAGCTTGAACCTGCTCGAGCCGCAAGGACGTCTGGTCGTGATCAGCTTTCACTCGCTGGAAGACCGCATCGTCAAGCAGTTCATCGCCAAGCATGCACGCGAGGTGGTGGACCGTCGCGTGCCCTTCGCAACGGGCGCGCCCTTGAAGCTCGCTGCACTCGATCGCGTCAAGCCCTCAGCCGAGGAAGTCGCCGCCAACCCGCGTGCGCGCAGCGCCATCATGCGGGTGGCGCAACGCACGGCCCATTGACATGCTGCGCCTGAACATCCTCCTTACTTTGGCAGTGATCGCCAGCGCCCTGTACCTGGTGCGGGTGCAGTACGAGTCGCGCCGCCTGTATGCCGATATCGAGAAGGCTCAGGCCGAGGCGCGTGCGCATGAGGCCGAGAACGAGCGCCTGCTCGCCGAGCGGCGCGGTCAGTCCACGCCCCTGCGCGTGGAGCAGATCACCAAGAACCAGCTGCAGATGCGCGCGCCCACACCGGGCATCACGCAGTACGTCACCCTGGGCAGTGCGCCGGGGACTGCTGCTGCGGCTGCACCCACGGCGGTATCCCCTGCGTCTTCGGAGGCTGCACGGCGATGACCCGCAGCGTCCTGTACACCTCGAGCCCCTTGCTCGCGAGCAAGACCCCGGTCTGGCGCAGCAAGATGGTCGTCGCCGTGATCGCCATCGCCTTCATCGGCCTGGCGGGGCGGGCGGCCTGGGTTCAGGTGTTCGGTAATGCCTTCTTCCAGCGTCAGGGCGAGGTTCGGTTCGCGCGCACCATCGAATTGCCTGCAACGCGCGGACGCATCCTCGATCGCAACGGCCTGCTGCTCGCCACCAGCGTGCCCGCCCCCAGCATCATCGCCATTCCGGACAGCATTGACCGTGATAAGCCGCGCCTGACGCAGATGGCGGCTTTGCTCGAAATGCCCCTGGCCGACCTCGAGAAAAGACTCCAGTACCAGGGCGATGGCAGCAAGCCTGTTTGGCTGCGGCGCCAGGTCGATGACGCCGTCGCCGAGAAAGTGATGGCCTTGGGCATCAAGGGCGTGCTGATTCGCAAGGAATACAAGCGCCAGTACCCCGAGGGCGAGGCGGCGGCGCATGTGGTGGGCTTCACCGGCATCGACGACCAGGGTGGCCAGGGCCTCGAGGGTATCGAGAAGGCCTTCGACAAAGACCTGGCGGGTCGCTCAGGTTCGCGCCGTGTGATCAAGGACCGCCTGGGCAACATCGTCGAGGACGTGCGCGAGCAGGTGCCGCCGATGGACGGCCAGGACCTGCAGCTGTCCATCGACAGCAAGGTGCAGTTCTTTGCCTACCAGAAGCTGCGCGACGCCGTGATCGAGCACAAGGCCAAGGCTGGCAGCATCGTGGTGCTGGACGTGCAAAGCGGCGAGGTACTGGCTCTGGCCAACTACCCGAGCTACTCGCCGTCCAAGCGAGTCAACGTGTCGCTCGAACAGATGCGAAACCGCGCCCTGGTCGACATGTTCGAGCCAGGTTCCACGGTCAAGCCTTTCGTCGCGGCGCTGGCCCTGGAGCGTGGGCTGGTGCGCGTCGATACCCCGATTCAGACAGCGCCAGGCCGCATCTACATCTCGGGCATGCCGATCAACGACTCGAAGCCGCATGGCGTGCTCACGGTCAACGAGGTGATCCAGAAATCGAGCAACGTGGGCACTGTCAAGATGGCCATGCAGCTCGAGCCGCGTGAGATGTGGGAGATGTTCACCAACGTGGGCTTCGGTCAGCGCCCGCAGCTGCCCTTTCCCGGTGTCGTGAGCGGACGCCTGCCAGCCTACAAGAGCTGGAAGCCGATTGGCCAGGCCACCATGAGCTACGGCTACGGACTGTCTGGCAGCCTGTTCCAACTGGCGCGCTCCTACAGCGTGTTCGCGCGCGATGGCGAGCTTGTGCCGGTCACGCTGCTTAAGTCGGACCGGCCGGTCGCCGGCGTGCGGGTGTTCGATCCGACCCATGCGGCCGAGGTGCGCCATATGCTGCACCTGGCCACCGGCGCCGGCGGCACCGCGCCCAAGGCGCAGACCGTGGGCTATTCGGTGGGCGGCAAGACCGGCACCGCCCGCAAGACCGAAGGCAAGGGCTATGTCGAGGGCAAGTACCGCGGCTTCTTCGTGGGTCTGGCGCCGATCGAGAAACCCCGCATCGTTGTCGCCGTCATGATCGACGAGCCGCGCGGTGGCAGCTACTACGGGGGCGATGTGGCCGCGCCGGTGTTCAGTGCGACGGTCCAACAGTCCCTGCGCATCATGGGCCTGCAGCCCGACATGACCGTCAAGCCGCAGGTGGTGGTGGCCGTGGAGGAGTCGTTCTGATGCAGATGCTGCACACGCCGCAAGAAGCCGCAAGCTGGCTGGCGGGCCGCGTGCGCGGTGCCTTGCAAGGCGACAGCCGCAAGGTGCGCGCTGGAGACGGCTTCGTCGCCTGGCCCGGTGCGGCCACCGACGGCCGCCAGCATGTGGCATCGGCCCTGGCCAGCGGCGCGACGGCTTGCCTGGTGGAGGCCGAGGGCGTGGACGCCTTTGACTTCGGCGGTGTTCAGGATGCGGCAATCGCTGCCTACCCCGGTCTGAAGGCCGCCACCGGCCCGATCGCGGCCGCCTATTACGAGCAGCCTTCCGAGCGCCTGGACGTGATCGCCATCACGGGAACCAACGGCAAGACCTCCACCGCCTGGTGGCTGGCGCAGGCGCTGTCGCAGGCGCGCGCCGGCGGCTGCGGCGTGATCGGCACGCTGGGCATCGGCCGTCCGCCCCAGGTCGAATACACCGGGCTGACCACACCCGACCCCGTGCGGCTGCAGGCGCAGCTGCGACGCTTTGTCGACGATGGCCTGAGCGCCTGCGCGATGGAGGCCTCGTCCATCGGCATCGTCGAGCGCCGCCTGGACGGCACGCGCATCGCCGTGGCCGTCTTCACCAATTTCAGCCGCGACCATCTGGACTATCACGGCACCTTGCAGGCCTACTGGGCCGCCAAGGCGTCGCTGTTTGCGTGGTCGGGTCTGCGTGCGGCAGTGGTCAATGTCGATGATGAAAAGGGCGAGGGTCTCGCCCAAACCTTGGCCGGCCAGTCGCTGGATCTGTGGACCGTCTCCTGCCATCGCGAAGATGCACGCCTGCGCGCCCTGGACATTGCCTATGACGCGGCGGGGCTGCATTTCACCGTCGTCGAGGGTGCGCAGCGCGAGACGCTGCACACGCAGATGATCGGCCACTACAACGCGGCTAACCTCCTGGGCGTGATCGGTGCCATGCGCGCGGTGGGTATTGCATTGCCTGATGCGGTTCGCGCCTGCGCCAAGCTGCTGCCGGTACCGGGGCGCATGGAGCGCCTGCATCGTGCAGGACATCCGCTGGTGGCGGTGGACTATGCCCACACGCCCGATGCCCTGGACAAGGCACTGCACGCGCTGCGCCCCCTGGCGCAGCAGCGTGGGGGCCGTCTGTGGTGCGTGTTCGGCTGTGGCGGTGACCGCGACACCAGCAAGCGGCCGCTGATGGCGGCGGTGGCTGAGTCACTGGCGGATCGGGTGGTGGTCACCAGCGACAACCCGCGCCACGAAAATCCGCAGGCCATCATCAGCCAGATCCTGCTGGGGCTATCGCACCGCGATGCCGTCGAAGTCGAGATCGACCGCGCCCGCGCGATCGCCTCCACCGTGCAGGCCGCTGCACCTGCCGACGTCATTCTGTTGGCAGGCAAGGGCCATGAGGACCATCAGGAAATCGACGGTGCGCGCACGCCCTTCGACGACCGGGTGCATGCGCGTCGGGCGCTGGACGAGAGGGCGGGCGCATGAACGCCACCAACCCGCTATTCACGTTGGAGCAGGCGACGGCCTGGATCCCGGGCGCACACGGCGTCGGCCACACCGACACCGAAGTCACGCGCGTGCACACCGACACCCGCACCTTGCAGCCCGGCGATCTGTTCGTGGCGCTGCGCGGGGAACGTTTTGACGGCAACGACCTCATCGCCGACGCCATGGCACGCGGCGCCGCCGCCGTTCTGGCGCATCCGGGCCGCATCCCGGCCGGCGTCTCTGGCATCGAGGTCGACGACACCCGCCTGGCCCTGGGCCAGTTGGCCCAGGGCTGGCGCCAGCATTTCGAGCTGCCGCTGGTGGCGGTGACCGGCAGCAACGGCAAGACCACGGTCACCCAGATGATCGCCAGCATCCTGCGCGCCTGGCAGGGCGATGCAGCGCTGGCCACACAAGGCAATTTCAACAACGACATCGGCCTGCCGCTCACCTTGCTGCGCCTGACCCCCTACCACCGGGTCGGGGTGATCGAACTGGGCATGAACCATTCCGGCGAGATCGATTACCTCGCGCGCATCGCTGCGCCCACCGTGGCCCTGGTGAACAACGCGCAGCGCGAGCACCAGGAGTTCATGGCCACCGTCGAAGCGGTGGCGCGCGAGAACGGCTCGGTGTTCGCTTCGCTGGCCGCTGACGGCGTGGCGGTGTTCCCGTCTGGCGATGCCTACACCGCCCTGTGGCGTGAGCTGGCCGCCACGCGCCGCTGCATGACCTTCGGCGCTGCCGGTGCCGATGTGGCGCTGGTCGACGCTCAGTGGCAGCAGGGTCGCTGGCAGGTGCAGGCACACACGCCCGCCGGTGCCTTGGCCTTCTCCCTGCAAGTGGCCGGTCGTCACAACGTGGTCAACGCGCTGGCTGCAGCCGCCTGCGCCCTGGCTGTGGGTACGCCGCTGACCGCGATCGCGCAGGGGCTGGCCGCCTTCGAGCCGGTCAAGGGCCGCTCGCGCGCGTTCGCCCTCGATCTGGGTGGACGCAGCCTCACCGTCATCGACGACACCTACAACGCCAACCCCGACTCGGTGCGCGCCGCGATTGACGTGCTGGCCGAACTGCCTGGCCCCCAGCTGCTGGTGCTGGGCGATATGGGCGAGGTCGGTGACCAGGGCCCGCAGTTCCATGCCGAGGTCGGCGATTACGCCCGCCAGCGTGGAATTG
Source organism: Comamonadaceae bacterium (assembly GCA_947455875.1). Next base: position 6,013 of record CANGSD010000003.1, on the reverse strand, counting down.
TCCAACTCCTGACCCTGGGCGAGCAGTCGCAGGCCATGGGCGGGCTGCATTTCAAGGACATCGATTCGCTGCAACAGGCTGTGCGCGAGCGCTTGTCGTCGGTGGCCAGTGTGCTGGTCAAAGGCTCTCGGTTCATGAAGATGGAGCGGGTGGTTGACGCCATCACCGCCCACGCACCTCACAACAACAAGGGAGACGCCTGATGCTTCTGAGCCTCGCCATCTGGCTGCAATCGCTTTCGCCGGAGTTCGGTTTTCTGCGCGTATTCCAGTACCTCACCTTCCGTGCGGTGATGGCCGCCATGACGGCGCTTCTGATTGGATTGATCGCAGGTCCCTGGGTGATCCGGCGCCTGACCGAGCTCAAGATCGGTCAGCCTGTGCGCGGTTATGGCATGGAGTCGCACCTGTCCAAGAGCGGCACGCCCACCATGGGCGGTGTGCTGGTGCTGCTGGCGATTGCGGTTTCCACGCTCCTGTGGTTTGACCTGTCCAATCGCTTCGTCTGGATCGTGCTGATCGTGACGCTGGGCTTCGGAATGATCGGGTGGGCCGACGACTGGCGTAAGGTCGTGAACAAGGATCCCGAGGGCATGCCCTCGCGTGAGAAGTATCTGTGGCAGTCGGTGATCGGTCTGATCGCCGCCCTCTACCTGGTGTTCAGCATCTCCGAGAGCTCTAACACCAAGGTGGTGGAGCTGTTCTTCTCGTGGGTTCAATCCGGTTTTGATGTCGACCTGCCGCCCAAGGCCGGTTTGCTGGTGCCGTTCTTCAAGGAGATCTCCTATCCCCTGGGCGTGTTCGGCTTCGTGATCATGTCCTACCTGGTGATCGTGGGCGCGAGCAATGCGGTGAACCTCACCGATGGCCTCGACGGTCTGGCCATCATGCCGGTGGTGATGGTGGGCTCGGCCCTGGGCGTGTTCGCGTATGTCGCGGGCAGCGCGGTGTACTCCAAGTACCTGCTGTTCCCGCACATTCCGGGCGCGGGCGAACTCCTGATCTTCTGCGCCGCGATGGCCGGCGCTGGCCTGGCCTTCCTGTGGTTCAACACCCACCCGGCCCAGGTCTTCATGGGCGATGTGGGGGCTCTGGCTCTGGGCGGCGCTTTAGGCACCATCGCGGTGATCGTGCGCCAGGAAATCGTGCTGGCCATCATGGGCGGCATCTTCGTGGTGGAGGCGCTGTCGGTGATGGCGCAGGTCCTGTACTTCAAGTACACCAAGAAGCGCTATGGCGAGGGCCGTCGCATTCTGAAGATGGCGCCCCTGCACCACCACTTCGAGAAAAGCGGCTGGAAGGAAACGCAGGTCGTGGTCCGCTTCTGGATCATCACCATGCTCCTGTGCTTGGTCGGTCTGTCCTCCCTGAAGCTGCGTTAAGACATGAACTCCCTTCAAGACCAGCACATCGTCGTCCTTGGCCTGGGCATCTCCGGCCTGGCGATGGCGCGTTGGTGCGCGCGCTGCGGCGCGCACGTGACGGTCGCCGACACGCGCGAGACGCCGCCGCATCTGGCTGCCCTGCGCGAGCAGCTGCCGCAGGTCCGCTTTGTCAGTGGCGCGTTCAGCGAATCCCTGCTCGAGGGCGCGCAGGCCGTGTTCCGCAGCCCCGGTCTGGCACCCGCCCAGGTCGATTCGCTGCTCGAAGCGGCGCGTGCCCGCGGCCTGCGTGTGGGCGGCGAGCTGGACCTGTTCGTGCAGGCGCTGGAGGTGATTCGCGTCGAGACCGAGGCGCAAGAGCGCGCCGAGCAGGCCGCGCGCGAAGCCGCACTGGCGCTAGAGGCGGCGCAGGCCGAAGAAGCTGCGCGGGCTGAACAAGTCGCGCAGGCGGCTAGCCAGGCGGCCGCTGCGCAGGCCGCTGAATCCGAGGACCCCGTCGAACTCACTGAATCTACCGAGGTGCAGGCAGACACCGAAGCGCCGCTCGCGCCGGCTGCCGACGAAGAGCCTGCGCCCGTCGTAGCGATCGAACCCCCACCCGCCGGCTACCGCCCCGCCATCCTGGCCATCACCGGCACCAACGGCAAGACCACCGTCACCTCGCTCACCGGCCAGCTGGTCGCGCGCGCAGGGCGCTCGGTGGCTGTGGCCGGCAATATCGGCCCGTCCCTGTTGGACACGCTGGCCGCACGTATCGATGCCAACGATCTGCCGCAGGTCTGGGTGCTGGAGCTTTCCAGCTTCCAACTCGATGGCCTTGCCGGCTTCGAGCCCACGGCTGCCACGGTGCTCAATCTCACCCAAGACCATCTGGACTGGCACGGCAGCATGGACGCCTACGCCGCAGCCAAGGCGCGCATCTTCGGCACGCACGGCCTCATGGTTCTCAATCGCGAAGACGCTCGCGTCATGGCCATGCTGCCCGAGCCTGTGCGCCTGAAGGGCGGCAAGATCGAGCAACGGGCCCACATCACCTTCGGCGCCGACATGCCCCAGCGTCCGGGCGACTTTGGCATCGAAGTCCTCAATGGCATGACCTGGCTGGTCCGCGCCCTCGAGGCCGACGAGACCATCAAGCGCCGTCGCGATGAGGTCGTCGAGCTGCATTTCCAGCGCCTGATGCCGGTGGAGGCCCTGCGCATTCGCGGTCGCCACAACGCCGTCAACGCGCTGTCCGCCCTGGCGCTGGCCGTCTCGGCCGGCTGCCCGCTGGGCCCCATGCTCTATGGCCTGCGCGAGTACCGCGGTGAGCCGCACCGCGTCGAGCCGGTAGGCATCGTGGGCGAAGTCGAATACTTTGACGACAGCAAGGGCACCAATGTGGGCGCCACCGTCGCCGCCTTGCAAGGCCTGGGCGCCGAGCGCCAGCTGGTGGTGATTCTGGGCGGCGATGGCAAGGGTCAAGACTTCTCGCCCCTGGCTGACCCGGTGGCCCGCCATGCGCGTGCGGCCGTTCTGATTGGGCGCGACGCGCCACAGATTCGCGCCGTGCTAGCGCCCCAGGGCGTGACGATCCTCGAAGCCGACTCGATGGAGCAGGCGGTGCGTCTGGCGGCAGGCCGCGCCCACGCGGGCGATGCGGTGCTGATGTCGCCGGCCTGCGCCAGCTTTGACATGTTCCAGGACTATGAGCACCGCGCCCGCGTCTTTCGCGAGGCCGTGCGCACCCTCGCCGACGAGGCGGGCACCGCGTTGGAGGGCCAGGCGTGAACCTCTCGCCCGCCAGCCTGCTGCAGTGGATCACCGGCCGCCCGCGTGCCGATGTACCGGTGCGCACCAGCGGCTATGGCGGGTCGGCCTCCGATTCGCGCGTCGAGCAGTTCGATTTCACCTTGCTGTGGGTGGTCCTGAGTCTGCTCGCTTTTGGCCTGGTGATGGTGTACTCGGCCTCGATCGCCATGCCAGATAACCCGCGTCTGGCCCGTCTGAGCAATCACCACTACCTGATGCGACATTCCTTCGCGCTGGTCGTGGGGATCACCGCAGCCATCCTGGTCTTCCAGGTGCCGGTTGACGCCTGGGAGCGCTTTGCGCCCTGGCTGTTCGTGGCGTCGCTGATTCTGCTGGTGGCCGTGCTGATTCCGGGCATCGGTTCGGTGGTCAATGGCGCGCGCCGTTGGATCTCGCTGGGCTTCATGAGTTTTCAGCCCTCCGAGCTGGCGAAGTTCGCAGTGGTGCTCTATGCGTCCGACTACATGGTGCGCAAGATGGACGTGCAGCAAAACTTCCTGCGCGCCGTCGGCCCGATGGCGCTGGCGGTGGCGGTGGTCGGCCTGCTGCTGCTGGCAGAACCCGACATGGGCGCCTTCATGGTGATCGCGGTGATCGCCATGGGCATCTTGTTCCTGGGCGGTGTCAACGCGCGCATGTTCTTCCTGATCGCCGGCGTGCTGCTGGTGGCCTTCATGCTGATGATCGCCCTGTCGGAGTGGCGGCGCGAGCGCATCTTCGCCTACCTCGATCCCTGGAGCGAGAAGCACGCGCTGGGCAAGGGCTATCAGCTGTCGCATGCCCTGATCGCGGTGGGTCGCGGCGAGATCTTTGGCGTGGGTCTGGGCGGCAGCGTCGAAAAGCTGCACTGGCTGCCCGAGGCGCACACCGACTTCCTTCTGGCGGTGATCGGCGAGGAGTTCGGCTTCATCGGCATCCTGGTGCTGACCGTGGCCTTCTTCTGGCTCACGCGTCGCATGATTCACATCGGCCGCATGGCGGTGGCCATGGACCGCCTCTTCGCCGGCTTGGTGGCCCAGGGCGTGGGCATCTGGATCGGGTTCCAGGCCTTCATCAACATGGGCGTGAACCTGGGTGCCTTGCCCACCAAGGGCCTGACGCTGCCGCTACTCAGTTACGGTGGTTCCGCCATCCTGGTGAATCTGGTCGCCATCGCGGTGGTCTTGCGCATCGACTACGAAAGCCGCGTCGTGCAGCGGGGAGGGCGGCTATGACCCGGCGCGCTCTGGTCATGGCCGGTGGCACTGGCGGTCACATCTTCCCGGGTCTGGCCGTGGCCGAAGCCCTGCGCGCGCGTGACTGGACGGTGCACTGGGTCGGCGCCCCCGACAGCATGGAAAGCCGACTGGTGCCTCCGCGTGGATTCACCTTCGAGACCGTACAGTTCTCCGGCGTGCGAGGCAAGGGCCCGGTGACGCTGGCCCTGCTGCCGCTGCGCCTGCTCAAGGCCTTCTGGCAAAGCCTGCAGGTGGTGCGCCGCGTGCGGCCCGACGTGGTAATCGGCCTGGGCGGCTACATCAGTTTTCCCGCTGGGATGATGAGTGTGCTTCTGGGCAAGCCCCTGGTGCTGCACGAGCAGAACTCGCGCGCAGGCATGGCCAATCGTGTGCTGGCCGCTGTCGCTGATCGCGTGTTCACCGCTTTCCCGAACGTGCTGACCAAGGCCGCCTGGGTGGGCAATCCGCTGCGCGAAGGCTTTTTGCGCCAGCCGCCGCCGGCCGATCGCCTGGCCGGTCGCAGCGGCCCGCTGCGCCTGCTGGTGGTAGGCGGCAGCCTGGGGGCGCAGGCCCTCAACGAGATCGTGCCCAAGGCCTTGGCCCTGATGCCGCCCGCGCAGCGACCGGTGGTGACCCACCAAAGCGGCGCGCGCCAGATCGACGCGCTGCGCGCGAATTACGCGGCTGCGGGCGTGCAGGCGGATCTGACCCCCTTCATCGACGACACGGCCCAGGCCTTTGCCGACGCCGACCTGGTGATCTGCCGCGCCGGGGCCAGTACCGTCACCGAGTTGGCGGCCATTGGCGTGGCGGCGGTCTATGTGCCCTTCCCGCATGCGGTCGATGACCACCAGACCACCAACGCGCGCTTCGTGGTCGACGCCGGCGGTGGTTGGCTGCTGCCGCAGCGCGAACTCACGCCCGAGGGCCTGGCGGCGTTGCTGCAAGGCCTGGACCGCGCGCAACTGATCGTGCGCGCCCAGGTGGCCAAGTCCCTGCAAAAAACCGAAGCGACCACCGAAGTCGTCGCTGCCTGCGAGGCCCTGGCGTCATGAAACACGCGATCAAACACATTCACTTTGTCGGCATCGGCGGCTCGGGCATGTCCGGCATCGCCGAGGTGCTGCGCAATCTGGGCTACACGATCTCTGGCTCTGACCTGGCCGACAGCGCCACGCTGCGTCGTCTGCAAGGGCTGGGCATCCGCACCTGCATCGGCCATACCGAAGCGAACATCGCAGGCGCCGACGCAGTGGTCACATCCACCGCCGTCCAGGCCGACAACCCAGAGGTGCTGGCCGCCCGCAAGCGCCTGATCCCGGTGGTGCCGCGCGCCATGATGCTGGCCGAATTGATGCGCCTGAAGCAGGGCATCGCGATTGCCGGCACCCACGGCAAGACCACCACCACCAGCCTGGTGGCCAGCGTGCTGGCCGAGGGCGGGCTCGACCCCACCTTTGTGATTGGCGGCCGTCTCAATAGCGCCGGCGCCAATGCCAAGCTGGGCGCGGGCGACTACATCGTGGTCGAGGCCGACGAATCCGACGCCTCGTTCCTGAACCTGATGCCGGTGATGTCGGTGGTGACCAATATCGACGCCGATCACATGGAGACCTACGGCCAT
>CANGSD010000002.1 GCA_947455875.1 Comamonadaceae bacterium | reverse complement strand
GGCCGGCGGGGCCACGCCGTGCACTTCCAGCCAGCGGCCCAGCGTGTGCCGCAGCACCTTGCGCCGCTGCGAGAACGCCACCTGCACCAGTTCGCTGAGCACCTCGACCGGCACCGGTGCCGGCTGGGGCCACGGGGTCATGCGCACCACGGCCGAGTCCACCCGCGGCGGCGGGTCGAAAGCCTCGGGCGGCACGTCGAGCACGGCCTCGACGGCGTAGCGCCACTGCAGCATCACCGACAGGCGGCCGTAGTCCTTGCTGCCGGGCGCGGCCGCAATGCGGTCGACCACCTCGGCCTGCAGCATGAAGTGCTGGTCGGTCACCACGTCGGCCACCTCGAGCAGGTGGAACAGGATGGGACTGGAGATGTTGTAGGGCAGGTTGCCCACCACCCGCAGGCGGGCCGGCGCATGCGGGGCCTGCAGCTGCGCGAAGTCGACCTTCAGAACATCCGATTCGATGACGGTGAGCTGCGGGTGCGCACGCAGACGGGCCGCGAGATCGCGATCGAGCTCGATCACGGACAGCTGCCCCAGGCGCTCGACCAAGGGCTGGGTCAGCGCCGCCAGGCCCGGGCCAATCTCGACCATCGGATCGCCCGGATGCGGCGCAATGGCGCGCACGATGGCGTCGATGATGCCGCTGTCGGACAGGAAATGCTGGCCAAAGCGCTTGCGGGCGATGTGCTTCACCCGGCGTAGCTCCTGGCAGCGAAGGGATGCGCCGTCACTGCGGCGGCTCGCGCAGGTCGACGAAAGCCCGACCGCGTACATCCTGTGCCCACTGGATGTACGCCTCTTCGCCCTTCTTGCGGCGCAGCTGGTTGCGCGCGACCTCGCGCTGTTCGCGTAGCGACAGGGCCGTACGACGACGCTCGAGCACCTGCAGCAAGTGCACGCCAAAACGCGACACGAAGGGCTCGGCGATCTGCCCGGGGGCCAGATCGTCCATCACGTCCTCAAACTCGGGCACGAACATGCCGGGGTTGGCCCAGCCCAGATCACCGCCACCGGGCGCGCTGCTGTCCTGCGAGTGCTCGCGCGCGAGCGCGGCGAAGTCGGCCTGACCGGATTGAATGCGTTGACGGTACTCGGCCAGGCGTTGGCGCGCGGTGGCCTCGGGCAGCTGGGCGCTGGGTCGCAGCAGGATGTGGCGAGAGCGCGTCTGCACCACGGCCAAGCCGCCGCTTTGGCGCTTTTCCAGGACCTTGAGCACGTGAAAGCCCGCGCCCGAGCGCACGACATCGCTCACCCCGCCCACAGGCAAGGCGGTAGTCGCCTCCACAAACAGCGAGGGATAACGATCGGCCGGCCGCAGGCCGAAGGCGCCACCATTGCCCGAGCCGCCCGGGGCCGAGCCTGTCGCATCCGAGGCCTGGCGCGCCAGCGCGGCGAAATCCTCGCCCGCACGGGCCTGGGCCTGCAAGCGCCGCGCCTTGGCCGCCAGGGCTTCGAGCTGGGTTGCGGTCACCCCCTCCGGGATGGCCACGAGGATCTGTGCCAGGTTCAGCTCGGCCTCATCGTTGGATGCGGCCTGGAGCTCACGCAGGAACTGATCGATCTCCGCTTCTGTCACCCGAGCGCGGCTGTCCGACTCGCGTTCGCGCACACGGGACAAGAAAATCTGGTTGCGCAAGTCCTCGCGGAACACGCCCTGCGAGATGCCATCGGCGGCCAGACGACGGCGAAACTCCGCGACATCGATGCCGTTCTGGCGCGCCACATTGCGCTCGGCGTCGTCGACTGCGGCCTCATCGACCTTGATGCCGGCCTGGCGCGCCGCTTGCACCTGCACGCGCTCGGTGATCAGGCGCTCAAGCACCTGGCGTATCAGCTCGGGGCGCGGGGGCGCCGCCGTGCGGTCACGGGCCAGCTGCTGCTCGACGCGGGCCAGGCGAGCGCGGACCTCGCTGTTGGTGATGGGCTCGGAGTTGACGACGGCGACGATGTAGTCGGCGGAACGGGTGGGCTGCGCGTGCGAGCGCTCGGACACACCGAGGCCAGCGGCGAGCACCAGGGCGATCAACCAGGGCGCGCGCAGACGCGTGAGGGGCAAGGGGCAAGAAATCATGGCGGCTCGTCAGTCGTATTGGGTGAAGCGGCTGGGCGCCGCCACCTGGTCGCGCAGGAGTTGGTAGCGCGGGATGTTGGTCTTGAGCGGTGTCATGGCATTGGTGCCCAGACGACCAAAGCCCACGAACTCGATCTGGAACAGCAGGCGCACGTTGGCCGAGCCGGTACCCGTCTGCAGACGCTCGAGCACGGCGCGGCCGATCCAGCAGCAGCCGTCGTACTCGAAGCCCACGATGGCATCGACCACGCGACGCTCCTTCAGGCTGGTGTTGATGCGGCCCACGCTGTACCAGCGGCCACCGCCCTGGCCCCGGCCGGGTCCCAGGTCTTGGCCGCGATCACCCCAGAGGTCATTGATCGGCCACTGCCAGCCGATGTCCAGCTGCTCGCTCTGATCGCGCTGGAAACGGTAGGCGGCTGTGATGAGGCGATACGGCGAGGGGTTGTAGCGTCCGCCCAGGGTGGAGCGCACCGAGCGGCCTAACTTCGGGTTGTATTGGACGGTGGCATCCGTCGTCCACTTGGGCATCCAGTTGACTGCGCCACCCACCAGGATGTCGGACAGACGTTCGTTCAGGGGCACCTCGCCGGGCAGGGTCACCAACTGGTCACTCATTCGCAGGCGCTGGGCCACGCCCACCCGCGCGAGTTCGGCGCCGGTGCCCGCATCTTGCAGGCGACTGGTCAGGCCCAGCGTGAGCAGGTTGTTGTTGGCGATCCGGTCATAGCCGCCGTAGGTGTTGTCGCTGAAGATGGTGGCGAAGTTGAAGTCGTTGGCGCCGGAGTCGTAATTGGGCAGGAAGTTCTGCGCGCGAAATGGCGTGTAGACGTAGTAGGCGCGCGGCTCCAGGGTCTGCATCAGGTCGCGGCCGAACAGGCCGAGCTCACGCTCGAACACCAGGCCGCTGTCGAGGCTGAGAGTGGGCACCGTCACCTGGGCGCTGCGCTGGCCGTCGTTCAGTGCCGTGTCGAACTGGTACTGGCGGGCATGCAGCTGCACGCGCGGCACGAAGAAAAAGCCCGGCGCGCGCCAGGGCCGCGAGAGCTGGGTCACCATGACGCTGCGGTGGGCATCGGGTCCTGGCATGGACTGGCCGGACAGCAAATTGCCCGCCCGGAAATGCGTGTAGTCGCCCTCGACACTCATACGCAGGCCCCCCGGCAGGCGGTCCTGGGTGTAGCGGGCCACGACCTGGGGCAGTCGGTCATACGGCGGCGTGATCGGCGAGGACACATCCTGCAGGGTCTGCCACTTCTGCGCCCGCATGCGCAGCGAGAACGGACCCTGGGCCCACGACAGCGCAGCATCGTTATTGAGCAGGCGCTGGGTCAGGACAACGCCGTTACGGTTGGTGAAGTCGCGCCAATAGTCGTTGTCGCTGACGCGGTTCAACTCCAGGTTCAGGCCCACGCCGCCAGGCAGCTGCGACTGCAGCAGACGGTCGGTGTGACGCACGCTATACGACCAGCGATCGATTCCGCGCAGGTTGTCGCTGGGCAGGTAGTTCATGCGCAGGCTGCCGCGGTAGCCCGGCTCGAGGTAACGAAACTCGGCGCCCAAATCCACGCCGCGCTTGGACATCAGGGTGGGGGAGACCGTCAGGTCGCGATTGGGCGCGAGGTTCCAGTAATAGGGCTGGGTGAGCGTGATGCCGCTGACGTTGTCCACCGCAAAGGTGGGCGGCAAGAAGCCGGACTTTCGCTTGTCCGACAGCGGAAAACTCATGGCCGGCACCGCCAGTAGCGGCACGCCCTTGAAACGCAGCACCGCGCCGGTGGCATAGCCCGTTTCTTCCTGCTGGTCGATGCGCAGGGTGTCGGCCGTCATGTACCAATCGGGCATCCAGCTGGGGCCGGGCTCGCGCTGGCAGGTGGTGTAGGTGGCCTTGCGGATGATCGCGTTTTGATCATCCAGAAAATCGATGCGGGACGCCTGCCCGTGTGCGTCGTTGCGCAGGAAGCGAAAGCGCGGCTCGGTGAAGAAGCCCTGGAAGGCGTCGACTTTGAGTTCGAGCAGCTTGCCCTCGTAGCGGTCACCGGCGCGGTTGATGCGCACATTGCCGCTGGCGCGCGCCTGATCATCGGGCTGGTAGTAGTCGATGCGGTCGGCGCGGATCACGGTGTCGCCCCGTCGCAGCATCGCATCGCCTTCGATCTGGAGATCGAGCTCGGTGCGACCGCGGATGCTCGCCCCGTCAACGAAGGTCGGCATCTGCCGACGCAGCGGGTCGGGCAGGGCTTCGCGCAGCAAGGGCGTGGTGGCCAGGCGCGCGGGCGGCAGCGGCGTGTCTTGCGCGCTGACCCCACTGGCATGCCAGACCCCGGCCGCGCACAGCGCCAACGGGGTCAGGGCAAAGCGCGGGCGCCGGGCCAGATGGAGGGACAGAGGCATCAGGTGAAGAAAACGGACTGCCGCGAGGCCGGCACGCACAGGGGGGTTTGTAGAATCGATTATCCATGAGCGACCACGCGCCCACCCCCGACTCTCCCCCCGCCGCCCCCGGATCCGCAGCCGCTGCGGTGACCTGGACCGATCCCGCGCGACAAGCAGCATTCGAGCGGTGGCTCGAGTCTCTGGCCCGTGCCCAGGGGCTGCTGGCGCCGACCCTGCGGCCAGCCTCGGCCGACGCGAGCTTTCGGCGCTATCTGCGCATCGACACCACGGCAGGCGGCAGCCGCATCGTCATGGATGCGCCCCCCGACAAGGAAGACTGCCGCGCCTTCGTGCACGTGGCGGGCCTGATGGCGCAAGCCGGTCTGCATGTGCCGGCCATCCTGGCCTGGGACGAGCCGCAAGGCTTCATGCTGCTCGAAGACGTGGGCCGCCACACCATGATGGACGCGATCCAGCGCGAGGACCCTGCGGCCAACCAAGGCCTGTACCTGCGCGCGGTCGACGCGCTGATCGCCTGGCAACTGGCCTCCAAGCCCGCGGCGCTGCCCGCCTACGACCAAGCCCTGCTGGCGCGCGAGCTGCAGCTGTTTCCCGACTGGTACCTGGCCCGCCACCGCGGCGTGACGGTCGAAGGCGCGATGCGTGACACGCTGGACGCGCAGTTTCGCCTGATCATCGAACGCAATCTGGCCTCGCCCTCGGTGTATGTGCACCGCGACTTCATGCCCCGCAACCTGATGATGCCGGCCGCCGGCGAGGCGCGGCTGGCGGTGCTCGATTTCCAGGACGCGGTGTACGGCCCCATCACCTACGACATCGCCAGCCTGATGCGTGATGCCTTTCTTTCGTGGGACGAGGAGTTCGTCCTGGACATCACCGTGCGCTATTGGCAAAAGGCCCTGAAGGCCGGCCTGCCGGTGGATCCCGACTTCGGCGAGTTTTGGCGCAGCGTCGAGTGGATGGGCCTGCAGCGACACCTGAAGGTGGCGGGCATCTTCGCGCGGCTGACACTGCGTGACCACAAGCCCAAGTACCTGGCCGACGCGCCGCGCTTCATCGGCTACATCCGCGCCACGGCGGCCCGCTATCGCGAACTCACGCCGCTGCTGCGGCTGGTTGATCAGGTCGAAGGCACCACCGCCGCCAGCGGCTACGCCTTCGGCCGCGTCTAGCCCCCGCCCACGGCGCCCATACCCCGCATGCCGCGCCTGCATTGCCCCGCGCCTTTGGCGCCCGACCTGGTGATGAACCTGCCGCCGGGGCCGGCGCGCCATGTGCAGGTGCTGCGGCTGCAACCCGGTGCGGGGGTGACGCTGTTCAACGGCGCGGGCGGCGAGTGGGACGCGACCATCGAGCGCATGGGGCGCAGCGACGTGCAGGTGCGGGTCGGGGCTCATCATCCGATCGAGCGTGAAGCGGCGCGCGCCGTCCACCTGGCGCTGGGCATGCCGGCCAATGAGCGCATGGATTGGCTGGTAGAAAAAGCCACCGAGCTGGGCGCGGCAAGCCTGCAGCCCCTGGTGTGCGAACGCAGCGTGCTGCGCCTGTCGGGCGAGCGCGCCGACAAGAAGCAGGCGCACTGGCAAGCCATCGCGGTCTCGGCCTGCGAACAGTCCGGGCGCAACCGCGTGCCCGCCGTCGCACGGCCCCACGACTTCGCCCGCTGGTGCGAGACGCCAGACAACTCGGTTGTGAGCGAAGGGCCGATGCTGCGGCTGGTGCTCTCGCTGCAAGCCGATACGCGCCCGCTGTCCGAGGTGGTGGCGGGCCGTGCTGCGGATCCTGTGCTGCTGTTGTCCGGCCCCGAGGGCGGCCTGAGCCCGCAGGAGTTGGACCAGGCGCAAGCGCGCGGCTTTGTGCCGGTGACCCTGGGCCCGCGCGTGCTGCGCGCCGAGACCGCGCCCTTGGCGGCATTGGCTTATCTCAGCCTTGGGGCATGATGCGGGCATGAACCGCTCACTGGGCCTGCTGGCCATCTGCCAGGGACTCTTTCTCACCAACAACGTCGTCTTCATCGCCATCAACGGTCTGGTGGGCTTGTCGCTGGCCCCGTACAGCTGGATGGCGACGCTGCCCGTGATGGGCTATGTGGTGGGCGGTGCCCTGGCCACAGCCATCGTGGCGCGCACGCAGCAGCGCCTGGGTCGACAACGCGCCTTTCAGATCGGGTTGATCGTCGCCCTGGCCTCGGCCCTGCTGTGTGCCTATGCCGCGGTCTCGCGCAACTTTTGGCTGTTGTGCCTGGCCACGGTGGTAGCGGGTTACTACAACGCCAACGCGGGCCTGTACCGCTTCGCCGCAGCCGAACTCACGGGCAAGGAGGGCCGCGAAAAAGCCGTGTCCTGGGTCATGGCCGGCGGCCTGATCGGTGCGATCGCCGGGCCCAACTTGGCGGCGCACACGCGCGATCTGACCGAGGTGCCGTTCGCAGGGGCCTACCTGGCCTTGGCCGGTGTGGCGGTGCTGGGCATGGTGCTCATGGCCTTTCTGAAATTTCCGCCGGTGCCCGCCCCTGTGGCCGGCGACGTGGGCCGACCGCTGTCGCAGATCGTGCGCCAGCCGGTGTTCATCGTGGCGGCCCTGGCCGGTGCGCTCAGTTATGGCGTGATGAACCTGCTGATGGCGGCGACGCCGCTGGCCATGGACCAGTGCAAACTGCCGTTCTCCGACGCAGCCCTCGTGCTGGAGTGGCATGTGATCGGCATGTTCGCGCCGGGCTTTTTCACCGGCAGCCTGATCAAGCGCTGGGGCGCGCTCAAGGTGATGGGGCTGGGGGTGGTGCTCAATGTGGCCTGCATTGCCATCGCGCTATCGGGCGTGCAGCTGCATCAGTTCCTGGCGGCCTTGTTCCTGCTTGGGGTCGGTTGGAATTTCCTGTTCACGGGCAGCACCACGCTGTCGCTGTCGGCGTATTCGCCCCAGGAGCGCGATCGTGCGCAGGGCGCTCTGAACTTCCTGGTCTTTGCCACCATGGCCATGAGCTCGCTGTTCTCCGGCGTGCTGGTGACCACGCGCGGCTGGAGCCAGTTGAACTGGGGGTCGCTGCTGCCGGTGGCGGTTTGCGCCGCGGCGCTGTTGTGGCTGGCAGCGCACCAGCGCGCGCTCAAGGCATCCGCGCAATAACCTCGGCCACAGCGGCCGTGAGGCGCTTGGCGTAGGGCACGTGCAGAAATTCGTTGGGGCCGTGTGCGTTGCTGCGCGGACCGAGCACACCACACACCATCATCTGCGCCGACGGAAAGCCTGCACTGAGCATGTTCATCAGCGGAATCGTGCCGCCCTGGCCGATGTAGCCGCAGGGCGCGCCGAAATGCGCCTGCGAGGCGTGCTGCAAGGCCTGCTCGAACCAGGGCGTGGCGGCCGGCGCGTTCCAGCCGGTGGCGGCGCCGCCGGGCTCGAAGGTGACGCGGGCCTGATACGGGGCGTTGTCTTCGAGCAGGGCCTTGAGCCGCTGCACCGCCTGCGCGGCATCGACCAGCGGCGGCAAGCGCAGCGACAGCTTGAAGGCGGTGTAGGGCCGCAGCACATTGCCCGCGTCTTGCAGCGAGGGCAGGCCCTCGGCGCCCGTCACCGACAGCGTCGGGATCCAGGTGCGATTGAGCAGGGCCTGCAGCGGGTCGGTGGTGGTGGGCAGGGTGAAGCTGGTCGAGCCCTCGCAATCGGCGTGGGCCCAGGGAAAGCGCTGGTACAAGGCGTCGCCCAGGATGGCGGCGGTGGCGCGCGCCTGCGCCAGGCGGTCGGTGGGCACCTCGCAGTGAAAGCTGGCGGGCAGCAGGCGCCCGGTGGCGCTGTCCTCGAGCCGATCGAGCACCTGCCGCATGATGCGAAAGCTCGAAGGCACCAGGCCCGAGGCGTCGCCCGAGTGCACGCCTTCGGTCAGCACCTGCACCTTGAGCGTGCCGCCCGCCATGCCGCGCAGCGAAGTGGTGAGCCACAGCTGGTCGTAGTTGCCCGCACCTGAATCAAGGCAGATCACCAGGCCTACATCGCCCAGGCGCGCGCGCAGCGCGTCGACATAGGGCAGCAGGTCGTAAGAGCCCGATTCCTCGCAGGTTTCGATCAAGCCGACGATGCGCGGATGCGGCACCTTCTGCGCCTGCAAGGCCTGCACCGCCGCGATGCTGGCGTAGACCGCGTAGCCATCGTCGGCGCCGCCGCGGCCATACAACTTGCCGTCTTCGTACTTGGGCGTCCAGGGGCCCAGGTCGTTGCGCCAGCCGGTGAACTCGGGCTGCTTGTCCAGGTGGCCGTACATCAGCACGGTCTGGGCGCTGCCCGCGCTTGCCGCGCGCGTGGCCGCTACCTCGAAGAACAGCACCGGCGTGCGACCGGGCAGGCGCACGATCTCCAGCGTCAGACCCTGGACCTTCTGGGCCTCGACCCAGGCCGCGGCGTTGCGCAGCACGGAGTCGATGTGGCCGTGCGCGGCCCAATCCGGGTCAAAGCCCGGCGACTTGGCCGGGATCGCGATGTAGTCGGTCAGCTGGCGAACGATGTCGCCATCCCATTGGCGACTGACCTGGGCCAGCGCCTGGGCGGCGTCGAGGGCGGTGGCGGGGAGTTCTCGGTGCAGGGGGGCATTCATGCCCACCACTTTACGCGCAGTCGTCTTCGCTTACGCGCCGTCTTCCTCGATGAGGAAGGTGCGCTGCGACTTCAGTTGCCGCACCAGGCTGGCGAGCATCTGCAAGGCGTTGAGGCAGACCTCGTCATCGGCGAACAGCATCATGTGCATGGCGCTGGTGGCCACCAGGCGGCCCGACTCAGGGTGCAGGCCGAAGGTCACGCCCGGGTAGGTGCGGCACAGGTTCATCTGCAAGGCGGTTCGGTAGTTCGCCTCGAGCGAGTGCGTTTGGGGCTGACCGATGTCGCAGAAGAACTCGAGCATCGAGGTGTCGGGGTTCAGGCGCATGACGATCACCGCGTCGTCCAACACAAAGCCGCCGCTCTCCAGCGCCTGGCGGGCGTCTTCGCCGTCGCCGACCATGCGCCGCACCACCCGGGGCAGCAGGGTCTGGAATCGCTGAGCCGCCTCGGCCGCCATGGCCTGGGCAGATTGCTGGGCGTCTGTGAGCAGGGGCCCGGGCAAAGCGTGGGCCGAGGTGTGGAGAGGGGTGCCAGGATTCATCAACACGGGGCGCCCCTCAGACCCGCCCGGGCAGCAGGCGACTCATTCGATCCGGCGGCTGGATGGCGTCGACCTGATCGGAGGTCGCGGCGGTCGCCACCGGCACGGCCACGCGCTCGGTGACGGGCGGCCAGAGTGCCACGGACAGATCGGCGGCGGCCAGAGCCCGCCCCGCGAACTGCTCGCCCGCCGCCACCGGCAGGCGAATGGCCAGCGGGATCAAGGGCTGCGCGAGAGCGGCATCGTGCATGCCACCCGCCGACGCACCGGGCGCAGGGGCCGGCGAGGGCGCGCCCGCCAGCACCGAGGCAAAAGACCGGGCCGACACGGGCGCGGAGGTGCCCGTGCGGTAGGCAGGTGCAGAAAAGGGCAGCGGGGAGATGGCGCCAATAGGCAGGTTGCCGCTCATGACATTCCTTGGACCTCAAAAGATCCCGGAAAGTATACGAAGGAACTCGTTTTACGCAACCATTTGCAAGCCCAGCCCGAGCACGCCGCAACCGGCGATCACGGCCATCACATTCCAGCTGCGCCCCGCCAGCGCCCACAAGGCCAGGGCGGTGAGCGCCAGCGCCACGAGGTCGGGCCCCGCCGGGCCCCAGCCGACGTGCGCGAGGAACACCAGGCCCAGGCTAGCGATCACGCCCACGACGGCAGCGGTGATGGCGGTCAGGGGCGCGGTGAACCGCAACTGGCCGCGCGTGGACTCGACCAACGGGCCACCCGCCAGGATGAAGATGAACGAGGGCAGGAAGGTGAACCAGGTGACCACGCAGGCCGCCAGCGTGGCCCCGAGGAACAAGGCGTCCGGCCCCAGCACCTGGCGGGCCCAGCCGCCCAGGAAGCCAACAAAGGCCACCACCATGATCAGGGGCCCGGGCGTGCTCTCACCCAGCGCCAGGCCGTCCATCATCTGCGCCCCGGACAGCCACTGGTGGTGTTCAACCGCGCCCTGGTACACATAGGGCAGCACGGCATAGGCCCCACCGAAGGTGAGCATCGCCGCCTTGCTGAAAAACCAGGCCATCTGCGTGAACGTGCCCTGCGCGCCCTGGGTGAAGAACAAGTACGCCATCGGCACCGCCCAAAGCGCCAGGCCGACCGCCACCACGCAGGCCAGACGTCGGCGCGAGAAACGTGCGTGATCGGGCGCCGGTGTGTCGTCATCAATCAGGGCCGGGGCGTGGGGCGCCACCGACGCGGCATGACCGCTACCCGACATCGCAAACTGGCCGGGAGTCCAGCGCGCCCCCATCACACCGGCCAAGGCGGCCGAGGCGATCACCCAAGGAAAGGGAATCGCCAACACCGCGATCGCCACAAAGCTGCCCACGGCGATCACCCACAAGGCGGGCGTCTGACGCGGATGCCGCAGCGTGCGCGAGCCGATGCGCCACACCGCGTGCAGCACGATGGCCGCCACCGCGGGCTTGATGCCGTAGAACACGCCGGCCACAAAGGGCAGGTGACCATAGACCACATACACCGCGCTTAGACCCACCAAGATCGCCAGCGAGGGCAGCACGAACAGTGTGCCCGCCAGGATACCGCCCCAGGTGCGGTGCATCAGCCACCCCAGATAGGTGGCCAGTTGCTGGGCCTCGGGGCCGGGCAGCAGCATGCAGTAATTGAGCGCGTGCAAAAAGCGCCGCTCCGAGATCCAGCGCCGACGATCGACCAACTCGCGGTGCATGAGGGCGATCTGGCCCGCCGGCCCGCCGAAGCTGATGAAGCCCAGCTTCAACCAGAACTTCAAGGCCTCGAGCAAGGGGATGTTGCTCACAGGGCCCCGGGCTCAGCCCCGCTCGAAGCGAAACACCGCGGTGGCGGCGCGCACATTGGGCAACACGCGCACCTCGCGGTCGTCCTGCAAGCCGAAGGCGTCGAGGATGGACAGCTTGTTCTTGGTGGCCAGGACTTCGAAGTCTTTAAAGGTGCCCACGCGGATGTTGGGTGTGTCGTACCACTGATAGGGCAAGCGGCGCGTGACCGGCATGCGCCCGCGCAGCACCGCCAGACGATTGGGCCAGTGCGCGAAATTGGGGAAGGCAACGATGCCCACGCGGCCCACGCGCGCGGTCTCGACCAGCATAGTCTCGGTGTTGCGCAGGTGCTGCAAGGTGTCGATCTGCAAGACGACGTCGAAGCTGTTGTCGTCGAACATCGCCAGACCCTCGTCGAGGTTTAACTGGATGACGTCGACGCCGCGCTTCACACAAGCCAGCACATTGGCGTCGGCGATCTCGACACCGTAGCCGGTGCATCCGCGTTCGCGTTTGAGCAGCTCGAGCAGGGCACCGTCGCCGCAGCCTAAATCGAGCACGCGCGAGCCGGGAGGCACCATGCGGGCGATCGATTGCATCAGCATGTGACCTCCGCAGCAATCCGGTCAAACCACGCGCGCACCACCGCCATGTAGCGCGGGTCGTCGAGCAAGAAGGCGTCGTGGCCGTGCGGGGCATCGACCTCGGCATAGCTCACATGGCGGCCGTTATCGAGCAGCGCCTTGACCATCTCGCGGCTGCGCGCGGGCGAGAAGCGCCAGTCGGTGGTGAAGCTCACGAGCAGAAACTTGGCGGTGGCAGCCGACAGGGCCTGCGCCAGATTGCCACCGTGTTCGCGCGCCGGATCGAAGTAATCGAGGGCGCGGGTGATCAGGAGATAGGTGTTGGCGTCGAAATATTCGCTGAACTTGTCGCCCTGATAGCGCAGGTAGCTCTCGATCTGGAATTCGATGTCCTGGGTGGAATAGAGATAGCGGTCTTGGGCGGCATCGCCAACCGAGCGGCGCAGGTCGCGGCCGAACTTGGCGTTCATCACGTCGTCGGACAGGTAGGTGATGTGGCCGATCATGCGCGCGATGCGCAGGCCTCGTTTGGGCACCACACCGTGCTGATAGAAGTGGCCGCCATGAAAGTCGGGGTCGGTGACGATGGCGCGTCGGGCCACTTCGTTGAAGGCGATGTTCTCGGCGTTCAGGTTGGGGGCGCTGGCGATCACCGCCGCATGGCGTACGCGATCGGGATAGCGCAGCGTCCACGACAGGGCCTGCATGCCGCCGAGGCTGCCGCCCATCACCGCAGCCAGCGTTGAAATGCCCAGCGCGTCGAGCAATCGGGCCTGGGCATCGACCCAGTCTTCCACCGTCACCACCGGGAAGTCGGCGCCATAGACGCGGCCGGTGTCCGGGTTCAGGTGCATGGGGCCGGTGGAGCCAAAGCACGAGCCCAGGTTGTTCACGCCGATCACGAAAAAGCGATCGGTGTCCACCGGCTTGCCCGGGCCGATCAGGGTGTCCCACCAGCCCTCGGACTTGTCCTGGCCGGCGTAGACGCCCGCGACATGGTGCGAGGCATTCAAGGCATGACAAATCAGCACCGCGTTGCTGCGATCGGCGTTGAGCGTGCCGTAGGTCTCGTAGGCCAGGTCGTAGGCGCGCACCGAGGCGCCGCACTGCAAGGGCAGCGGGGCCTCGAAATGCATGGACTGCGCGTGGGCGACCAGAGTCATGGGCAAGAAAAAACCGGCATCGCTGCACACGAGGCCGGTGGTCCGGGCTTCGTCTTTAGCGGTATTTGTTAAAAGCGCCCGCAATCGGAAGCAAATCGGCGCTGGAAGCGGCCAGTATAGCGTCCGCCCCGCGCAGGGCCCGGCCTCAAGCCGCGCCGAACAGGATCGCCAGGCCCAGGCCCAGGAAGATCAGCGCGGACACGAGATGCACGGCGCGCACCGGCACGCGGCGCATCACTCGCTCGCCAAACCAGACCACCGGCGCATTGGCCAGCATCATGCCCAGGGTGGTGCCCGCCACCACCGCGAACCAGGTTTGATATTGGGCGGCCAGCATCACGGTGGCGACCTGGGTCTTGTCGCCCATTTCGGCCAGGAAGAAGGCGATGACGGTGGTCACCAGCACGCTGTGACGCGGCGCATCGGGCGCATCGTCGTCATCGAGCTTGTCGGGCACGAGCATCCAGACCGCCATGGCGATGAAGGAGCCGGCCAGGATCCAGCGTAGCCACTGCGGCCCCAGCCAGGCGGTGACCGAGGCGCCCACCGCACCGGCCAGCGCGTGATTGGCCAGCGTGGCGATCAGGATGCCCCAGAGAATGGGCCAAGGCCGGCGAAAACGCGCAGCCAAAACGAGGGAGAGCAATTGGGTCTTGTCGCCCATTTCGGCCAGGGCGACGATGCCGGTGGAGAGGAGGAAGGCTTCCATGCAGGCGGGCATGGTACCCGGCGCGGCAGGTTGGCCTCCGTGTCAATCCTCCAGGTCGAACAGGCTGCTTTCGCGAATATCACACGCGCAAGCTGCGAGCAGGTCCAGAGCCGTCATGCATAAATCGTCGTTGTCCACCATCAGGCCG
>CANGSD010000001.1 GCA_947455875.1 Comamonadaceae bacterium | reverse complement strand
GCAGAAGTTCCTGACTGTGAGCAACCACGTCTACTCGCCGCTGGTCGTCGCCATGAACAAAGCCAAGTTCGACAGCCTGCCCGCCAACTACCAGAAGGTGATCGTGGATGCCGCGCGTGAAGCCGCCACCTTCCAGCGCAATCTGAATGCGCAAAACGCTTCCAAGGTCGTCGCCGACCTGAAGAAGTCCGGCATGCAGGTGATCGAGAATGTGGACATGGCACCTTTCCAGCGGATCGTCTCGGGCGAAATCGCCAAGACCTTTGCCGAGAGGAACGGCCCGGCGCTTCTGAGCGCCATCGAAGCCGTCAAGTGATGTGAGCCGCCCCCGCGTCCGAGCGCGCGGGGGTTTTGAATTCGGATGTGATCCATGAAGACACTGAACGACCTCTTTTTCCGCCTGGTCGAAGTCCTGCTTGTCGTCATGTTGTCGGCCATGGTCGTCATGGTGTTTGGCAACGTCGTCCTGCGTTACGGCTTCAACAGCTCGATCATCAGCTCCGAGGAGTTGTCGCGGTTCCTCTTCATCTGGATCACCTTCCTGGGCGCGATCGTCACGC
This sequence comes from Comamonadaceae bacterium, assembly GCA_947455875.1. The sequence goes on along the minus strand of CANGSD010000001.1, from coordinate 14,914 downwards.
TGCGTGAAAACGCCCACCTGGGCGTGGACACCCTGTTGCGCAAGCTGAGTCTGACCGGCAAAAAGACCGCCGCCATCGTCTCCAACCTGATGATGATCGGCTGCTGCACCCTGATGTTCTATGGCACCTTCAAGCAACACGGCATCAACGCCAGCACGCGGTCGGCCGTCACCGAGATCCCGATGATCTGGGTCTATGGCGTGGGCTATGTCGCCAGCATCGCCATGGGCCTGATCCTGGTGGGCAAACTGGTGCGCCTGATCCGCGGCGATGTCTCTGAAGACGAACTCGTGCAGGTCAAGGAGTCTGAAGAAGTCCTGGCCGCTCACGGCGCAGAGGTCAAGCGATGACCGTCGCCGTCTTTCTGATTTCGCTGCTCGGAGCCATGGCTCTGGGCATGCCCCTGGCTTTTTCTTTGATCGTGTGCGGCGTCGCGCTGATGCTGCATCTGGACAACTTCGACACCCAGATCGTTTCGCAGAACCTGATCAACGGCGCCGACAACTTCCCGCTCATGGCGGTGCCCTTTTTCATGCTCGCTGGCGAGTTGATGAATGCGGGTGGCATGAGCCGGCGCATCGTCAATTCAGCCATGGTGTGGGTGGGTCACTTTCAAGGTGGCCTGGGCTATGTGGCGGTGTTCGCCGCCCTGATCATGGCCAGCCTCTCGGGCTCGGCGGTCGCCGATACCGCCGCCTTGGCGGCGGTGCTGATGCCGATGATGCGCGACGCCGGCTACCGCATGGACCGCTCGGCCGGCCTGATTGCCGCCGGCGGCATCATCGCCCCGATCATTCCGCCTTCGATCGGCTTCATCCTGTTCGGGGTCGTGGGCGGTGTGTCCATCTCCAAGCTGTTCATGGCCGGCATCTTCCCCGGCATCCTCATGGGCGTGGCCCTGATCATCACCTGGCGCATCGTGGCGGCCCGCGACAACGTCAAAGTGGCCCCGCGCGTGCCCCTGAAAGAGCGTCTGAGGGTCACGGCAGATGCCTTCTGGTGCTACCTGCTGGCGGTCACCATCATTGGTGGCATGAAGATGGGGGTGTTCACGCCCACCGAGGCGGCGGTGGTCGCTGTCGTCTACGCGCTGGTCATCGGCATGTTCGTGTACCGCGAGATCCAGGTGCGCCACCTGTACGGGATCATCCTGGCCGCGGCCAAGACCTCCTCGGTGGTGATGTTCCTGGTGGCCGCAGCGCTGGTGAGCGCCTGGCTGATCACCGTGGCCAACATCCCCAACCAGATTGCGGATCTGGCGCGCCCTTTCATGGACAACCCCAAGCTGCTGATGGTGGTGTTGATGCTGCTGGTTCTGGTGGTGGGCACGGCCTTGGACTTCGCGCCCACCGTCCTGATCCTCACGCCGGTGCTTATGCCCTTGGTCAAGCAGGCGGGCATCGATCCGGTGTACTTCGGCGTTCTGTTCATCATGAACAATGCGATCGGTCTACTCACGCCGCCGGTAGGCACCGTCCTGAATGTGGTGTGTGGCGTGGGCCGCATCGCGATGCATGATGTGATCAAGGGCGTGATGCCTTTCCTGTTGTCGCAGGTCGTCGTCCTGGGCCTCTTGATTGCCTTCCCTGAATTGGTGCTCACGCCTATGCGCTGGTTGATGATGAAATGACCCAGATCCTTGACGACTTTCGCCTCGATGGCCGCCGCGCCCTGATCACGGGCTCCTCCGGGGGCATCGGCCTGGCCCTGGCGCGGGCCTTGGCCCAGGCTGGCGCGCACGTGATCCTCAATGGCCGTGACGCGGGCAAGCTCGCTGCCACCACGGCCATGCTGCAGGCCGAGGGCCTCCCCGCCAGCAGCATGGGCTTTGACGTGACCGACGGCGACGCGGTACGCGCTGCCATCGAACAGATCGAGGTCCAGGGCCCGATCGACATCCTGGTGAACAACGCGGGCATGACCATCCGCGCGCCGCTGGACGAATTCGCCGATGCCGATTGGCACCGGATCATGAAGACCAATCTGGACAGCGCCTACTACGTGGGCCAGGCCGTGGCCCGCAAGATGCTCCCACGCAGGCACGGCAAGATCATCAACATCTGCTCGGTGCAAAGCGAGTTGGGTCGACCCGGCACGGCGCCCTACATGGCCAGCAAAGGCGCGATGAAGATGCTGACCAAGGGCATGGCCGTCGACTGGGGCCCCCACGGCCTGCAGGTCAACGGCCTGGGCCCGGGCTACTTCAAGACCGAGCTGACGCAAGCGCTGGTGGACGACGCCACCTTCAGCGCCTGGTTGGTGGGCCGCACCCCGAGCCGTCGCTGGGGGGATGTGGAAGACCTCGGTCCTGCCATCGTGTTTCTGGCCAGCGAGGCCTCACGCTTTGTGAACGGACATATCCTGTACGTCGACGGCGGCATCACCGCCACCCTCTGATCGCGCCTCACCATGAAATCCATCGTCTGCCACGGCCCTCAAGACCTGCGTATTCAAGACGCCGACATGCCCGCACCCGGCGCACACCAGCTGCTGGTACGCGTCGCCTTCGGCGGCATCTGCGGCTCAGACCTGCATTACTTTCAGCACGGGGGCTTTGGCACGGTGCGTATCCGCGAGCCGATGGCACTGGGGCATGAGGTCTCGGGCATCGTGCACAGTGTGGGCGCCCAGGTGGCGGGCTTGCGCGCGGGCCAGCGCATGGCGATCTCGCCTTCACGCCCTTGCGGCCATTGCCGCTTTTGCCAGCAGGGTCAGCACAACCACTGTCTGAACATGCGCTTTTATGGCAGCGCCATGCCCTTTCCGCATATTCAGGGCGCCTTCAGCGAGTTCATCGTCATCGAAGCCCACCAGGCGCATGCGATTGGGGATCACCTCAGTCTGTCCGAGGCGGCCTTGGCCGAGCCTCTGTCGGTGGGCTTGCATGCCATCCAGCGCGCCGGCGGTGTCTTGGGCAAGCAGGTGCTGGTCACGGGCTGCGGCCCGATTGGTTCGCTCTTGATTGGCGGCCTGCGCCGCGCGGGCGCGGCGCGCATCGTCGCAGCCGACCTGGCCGATCGTCCCTTGCAATGCGCGCGCGAGATGGGCGCCGACGAGGCCATCAACCTGCGCACCGACCCGCAGGCCCTGGATCGCTACAAAGTGGACAAGGGCCAATTCGACGCCGTATTCGAAGCCTCGGGCAGCGAAGCCGCCCTGAAGATGGCGCTGGACGTGATCGTGCCGCGCGGCGTGTTGGTCACGGTGGGCCTGGGCGGCGACATCGCCTTGCCCATGAACCAGATCGTGGCCAAGGAGGTGGATCTGCGTGGCACTTTCCGCTTTCATCCCGAATTCGCCACCGCGGTGCAATTCCTCAACGAAGGCCTGATCGATGGCAAGCCGGTCATCACCGGTGTGGTGCCGGCCTCGCAGGCGCTCAAGGCCTTTGAGCTGGCTTGCGACAAGTTGCAGTCGCTGAAGGTGCAGATCGATTTCCAAGCGGCTGTGGCCTGATCGTCTGGCTCGTCACGGCAGCTGCTTGATCATGAAGATCGTTTTCCACGGCCACAACGCGCGCAGCTTCCGCGCGGGCATCGAATCCCGTCTGCTGCCGGGTCTGTCCCTGGTGGATCTGCCCGATCTTCTGACCGATCCCGCCGACCGCGCACATTACGCCAGTGCCGATGTGGTGGTGGGGGTGCGCCTGGATGCCAGCATGCCGCGTCCCGAGCAGGCGCGCCTGTTTCATGCGCCTGCCGCCGGCACCGACGGCATCGATATGCGCTGTCTGCCTGCTGGGTGTGCCGTGTGCAACTGCTTCGGACATGAATACGCCATCGCCGAATATGTGATGGCGGCCCTGTTGCTGCGGCATGTGCCGCTGGCGAGAGCCGACGCCGACCTGCGTGAACAGCGCTGGACGTACTACGCGGGCCACCACGACACCTTGCGCACCGAGCTGGGCGACCAAAGTCTGGGCGTGCTCGGCTTCGGCCATATTGGTCAGGCCGTCGCAGCGCGCGCCAAGGCCTTCGGCATGCGCGTGCATGCGGCCAATCGCAGTCCGATCCACAGCCCGATCGTGGACCGGGCGTTTGGCTTGGCGGCGCTGGATGAATTCATGGCCTCGGTGGATATCGTCGTTGTGACGCTGCCCCTGGCAGACACCACGCGTGGCTTGGTGGGGCGTCAGGCCCTCGGGGCGATGCGGCCCGACGCCGTGTTGGTGAATGTGGGGCGTGGCGCGGTGATCGACGAGTCGGCGCTGTTTGATGCTTTGCAATCGGGCCGACTGGCCAGCGCCATCATCGACACCTGGTACCAGTATCCGGATGCGACGCGCGCCGGGTGCGCGCCCTCGCGCTTCGATTTCGCGTCGCTGCCGAATGTGCTGATGACGCCGCACATGTCCGGCTGGACCCATGGCACCGTGCGCCGTCGTCAACAGACTTTGATTGACAACATCACGCGCCTGATGCGCGGTGAGTCCTTGGTGAATGTCGTGCGCGCGCCGGCTTAGGCCGCCACCACCTTGGTGCGAACCTGCACGCGCAGGTTCTTCTTGATCGCTGCAAAGATAGACGAAATATTCGTCATGGTCGGATTCCCGGAGGCCGACAGCATCCGGTGCAGACTCTTGGCGGGCTTGTGAATTTCCTCGGCCAGGCTTTCGAAGCCCACCGTGGCATTCACTAGGTCGCGAAGAACCAGCTTGGCAGTATCCGGCTCGCCGTCGAGAAATAGCGTGATCGCCTCGTCCAGCAGCGCCTTCGCAAACGCGGGATCGGCTTGAACCCGCGCAGCGACGGTCTCCTTGAAGTCTCGGGTCAGGGCCATGGTGTTCATCCTTTCACGGCCTTGCGGCGTTTGTAGTCGTCCCAACGTTCAACGGCCAAATCGATGTCCTTTTGCTGTCGTTTCTTGGTTCCACCCGCTAGCAAGAGGAGGATTCGGGTGTCGTCTTTTGCGAAATAGATCCTCAGGCCAGGCCCCCAGTCGATCCGAAACTCGCCAATGGAGCGAAACCACACCACATTCGACAGATTGCCTTGCTCCATTCGAGTCACTGCAACCTGAACCTTGGCAGCTGCAACACCATCGAGGCTCTTGAACCACTGTCCGAACGGGCTCATGCCGTCGTCCAGCAGGAGTTCTTTGATCTGGAATGTCATGGATTCTACAGTAACACATACGTTACTGTAGAGCGGGGCTCACCCTCACCGCTTCAGCGCCCCCACCCGCGGCGGCGCGGTGGTCCCTCGGTGCACGATGTCCGCCGGAAACACCTGGAAGGCCTCATAGGGCTGACCCTCCAGCCGTGCCACCAGCTGGTCGGCCGCCGCGCGTCCCACATCGACGATGGGCGTCGACACACTGGTCAGCCCCGGCGTCTGCGTGGCGCCCAGGTCGGTGTTGTCCACGCCGGTGATGCTGATGTCCTGCGGCACCCGCACGCCCGCTTCGCGGCATGCGAGCATCGCGCCCACCGCGAACACGTCATTGGTCGCCACCACCGCCGTCGGGGGATCGGGCAGTGCGAGCAGCTTGTGCATGGCCTCGCGCGCCGCTTGCAGCGCGATCGGCGCGTACTGCACGCAGCGTTCATCCAGGGTCAGCCCCGCCTCGTCCAGCGCCGCGCGCAGGCCCTCGCCCCGGGTGCGCGCGCGGTCATTGCCCGCTAGCGGCGCACTGAGCAGACCAAAGCGCCGGTGCCCCAGCTCCAGCAGGTGCCGCCCCATCGCGTACGTGGTGCCGCGGTTGTCAAACCCCAGGCTCGGGTGGCGCCGCTGTGGATCGACCGCCCAGGCCAGCACATAGGGGCGGCCATAGTCTTCAAGCAGGGTGAACAAGGCCTGTTCATGGTCCAGGCCCACGAACACAAAGGCATCGACGCCGTGTTGCACCAGTTGCCCGGCGACGCGCAGCTCAGCGCCCAGGTCGTAATGGTGTTCGGCCAGCACCAGCGAGTAACCCCTCTCGGCCAGTCGACGCTGCAAGGCACTGGTGGTGCGCGCATACAGCGCGTAGTCGAAGGAGGGCACGATGGCGCCGACCATCCGGCTGCGGTGACTGCGCAAGGTGCGCGCTGCGCCATGCGGCACATAACGCAGCTTGGTCGCCGCCTCCAGCACCTTCTGGCGGGTGGCCGGCTCGACGCTGTCGGGGGTGTTCATCACCCGCGACACCGTCGCCGTGGACACCCCCGCCAGGCGCGCGACGTCCTTGGCGGCCGATCGGCTTCGGGGTGCGCCGGGCGCACCTGACGGGGCCGGGGAGTCGGGCTTCATGTAATCGTTCTTTTGGGTGCGATTCGATACTAATTTACCCCAGTGGCTGCAGCAAATCAGCCTCCTGACCCAGGGAAATCCCTGAATCAAGGACGATGACAAGCGGGCCCAAACCCTCTACATTGTATCTCCATGTAATCGATTTCATGGCGCTTTCGGGCGCCTGGCCAGGCTTTCCACCCCCTGTTGAAGGAGACATCCATGAACGAATCCCCTGTGAGCGGACCGCAATTCGACGACGAGCGCCGTAGCTTCTTGGGCAAGGCTGCCGCCCTGGGCGTGGCCGGCCTGGGCAGTGCCGGTTGGATGGGGACGGCGAATGCGCAAGCCGCCGACCTCTCGCCCTACACCCGCGCCAAGATCAACTGGAAGCAGGTCGAGGGCGAGTCCATCAGCGTGGCGGTGATTCCCGCCAGCTACTTCGACAACCTGCTGGACCTGCTGCCGCAGTTCGAGGCCCTCACCGGCATCAAGGTGCGCGCCGAAAAAGTGCCGCCCGGCCAGATCCGCCAGAAGTCCATGCTCGATCTGTCGTCCAAGACAGCGACCTATGCCACCAGTGCCACCGACCCGATGTACTACCCGCTGTATGTCGCCAACAAGTGGGTCGAGCCCCTGGACAAGTACCTGAACGACGCCACGCTCACCGATGCCGCCTGGTACAACTACAACGACATCCTCAAGGCCTGGCGTGATGCCGATTCGGTCGATGGCAAGCCCTATGGCATTCCTTTCGACGGCGAAGTGACCGTGCAGGTCTATCGCAAAGACCTGTACGCCGCCAAGGGCCTCAAGCCCGCCGACACCTACGACCAACTCCTGGCCAACGCCAAGGCCTTGAACGATCCCGCTAACCGCGTGTTCGGCCTGGCCATGCGTGGTTTTGCGGGCGCGGGTCAGAACATGTACCTGTACCCGTCGCTGTTCCGCGGTTTCGGTGGCAACTGGTTCCAAGGCAGGGATCTGGTCGTCAACAGCCCCGAGGCCGTGCGCGCCCTCGATTGGTATGTGAGCGCGCTCACGCAGTTTGCGCCGCCGGCCGTGCGTAACTGGAACTGGCCCGACATCGCCGACGCCTTCTCGCAAGGCACGCTGGGCTGCTACCTCGATGCCCACTCCTCGGCGGCCGTGATCAACAACCCTGAGAAATCCAAGGTCGTGGGCAAGATCGCCTACGCCCGCTGGCCGCGCGGCCCGGCAGGCAAGCGCGTCACCTCCATCTGGAACTGGGGGTTCCCGATCAACGCGGCGCTGTCCGAGCGCGCCAAGAAAGCCACCTGGCTGTTCATCATGTGGGCCACGGCTGCCGAGACGCAGGCGCGCACCTCCTGGAAATTCGCGGGTCCCGCCAAGCGCTCGGGTTTGAACCGGATGTCCTCTTGGAAGGCCCCCGAATTCGCCAACGCCATGAAGGACGCAGGCGACAACTTCATCAACGCCGCCCTCGAATCGCTGGAGCAGGACACGGACGTCGACTGGCGCCCGCGTGTGCCGCAGTGGCCCGCTGTCGGCGACACCATGGCCACCGCGATTCAGTCAGCGCTGGTGGGCCAGAAGAAGTCCAAGGAAGCCCTGGACGAGGCGCAGGCGCGGATCTCGCAAATCATGCGTAGCTAACGCGCGATGGCGAACGGCGCGGTCGCTCGCATCGACTCGCAGGCACGGCAGGAGCGGCGCTTCGCGCTGGCCCTGTTCGCGCCTGCGTTCGTCGTGCTGCTGTTGATCACCACCGCGCCGTTGGTGTTCCTGGCCTGGAACAGCCTGCAAAAACTCGATATGAGCATGCCCTGGTTGTCGGGGTTCGCAGGTCTGGGCAACTACACCAAGATGGGGAACGACCCGCGCTTTTGGAATTCGCTGACGCTCACGGTCATCTACACATCGTCCACCGTCGTCCTGCAAATCATCATCGGCCTGTCCCTGGCCCTGCTGGTGCTGCAGATTCCCCGCGGGCAGGCGATCTTGCGTGTGGCTGCCATCTTGCCCATCGTGCTCGCGCCGGTGGTGGTGGGCTTGTTCTGGCGCACGCTGGTGCTCGCGCCGGACTTCGGTCTGGTTGACATCGTCACGCGCACCCTGGGCCTGGGCAGTCACAACTGGCTGGGCGATCCGCAGCTGGCACTGATCTCGGTCATCGCCATTCATACCTGGCAATGGACGCCCTTTGCCTTCCTGGTGCTGCTGGCGACGTTGGCCACACTACCGCCCGATGTCTACGAAGCCGCACGCCTGGACCGCGCCAGCGCCTGGCAGCGGTTCTGGCACATCACGCTGCCCCTGATTCGGCCGGCGGTGGTGATGGTGGTGATCCTGCGCACCATGACCGCGCTGTCTGCTTTTGCCGCCATCTTCGCCGCCACGGGTGGCGGGCCCGGCACCTCCACTGAGATCCTGAACCTGTACGCCTACCGCACCTCGTTCACCGAGGTGAACAGCGGCTATGGATCGGCGCTGGCGATGGTGCTGCTGGGACTGACCGTGTTCGTGTCGTGGTTGTTGTTTCGCCGTCGCCGGAGCCCTGCATGAAACCGATGCCGCGTCAGATGATGCTGTGGGTGGTCGCGGGCCTCTTGGTCTCCGTCTGGGCCTTTCCGGTGTTGTGGGCGCTGCTCACCTCGTTCAAGACCGAGCGTGACGTGCTGGCCTACCCGCCGGTCTTGTTCTTCACGCCCACACTGGCCAACTACCGCGAGGTCTTGTTCGGGCCCGCGTCCATCCTGCCCAATCTCTGGTCCAGCCTGGTCGTCACCTGCTCTGCGACCTTCCTGACCATGGCCTTTGCCATTCCCGCCGCCTACGCGCTGGCGCGACTTCGTTATCCGTTCAAGCGCGCCAGCGGCTTTTATGTGCTGGTCACGCAGATGCTGCCGCCCGTGGGCCTGGTGATTCCCTATTACTTGGCCTTGCAGCGCCTGGGCGCGCTGGACACCTACAGCGGCATGGTCACCATCTACCTGACCTTCTCGCTGCCCTTTGCCATCTGGCTGATGGTCTCTTATTTCGAAGACGTGCCCTACGAGATGGAAGAGGCCGCCCTGCTCGATCACGCGGGCCGCTGGGGCGCGCTGTGGCATGTGATCCTGCCGCAGGTGCGCGGAGGCATCGCGGTCACCACCGTGTTCGTGTTCCTCAATGCCTGGAACGAATTCATGTTCGCCGTCGTACTCGGGGGCAACAAGGTGCGGCCCGTCACGGTGGCCATGTTCAATTTCATCTCGGTCGAACAGACCCAGTGGGCCAAGGTGGCCGCTGGCGCGATGGTGGCGATGGCACCGGTGATCCTGCTGGGGCTGTTGGCTCAAAAACATATCGTCAAGGGCCTCACCGTCGGTGCGGTCAAAGGGGGAGGACGTCGATGAACGCACGCGGCAGCGTCCGCTTTGAAGGGGTGGTCAAGCGCCATGGCGAAACCACCGTGCTGCACGGGGTCGACCTGGACATCCGCGCCGGCGAATTCTTTGTGCTGCTCGGGCCCTCGGGCTCGGGCAAGACCACCACACTGCGCATCTTGGCGGGCCTGGAGCCAGTGAGTGCCGGCCAGGTTCAATTAGATGGCGAGGACGTCACCCACGACGAGCCCGGCGCGCGCGATGTGGCCATGGTGTTCCAAAGCTATGCGCTGTATCCGCATATGACGGTGGCCGAGAACATCGGCTTTCCGCTCAAGATGATGAAGCGCCCGCCCGCCGAGATTGCGCAGGCGGTGCAAGCGGCAGCGGCGCGCGTGCGCATCGACCACTTGCTCGCACGTCGCCCGGGCCAGCTCTCGGGCGGGCAGCAGCAACGCGTGGCCTTGGCCCGCGCCATCGTGCGTCAGCCTCGTATCTTCTTGCTGGACGAGCCCCTATCCAACCTCGATGCCAAGCTGCGCCTGGAGACACGCCTGGAGCTGCGCGAGCTGCAACGCGATCTGGGCGTCACCACCGTCTATGTGACCCACGATCAAGAAGAGGCCATGACCCTGGCCGACCGCATCGCGGTCTTCATGGAAGGCCGCATCGTGCAGATCGGCACGCCACGCGAAGTGTTTGGCCGACCAGCGCAAGCCAGCGTGGCCGGTTTCATCGGCACGCCGCCGATGAATCTTTTGCCAGGCACCTGGAGCGGCGCCGCTGTCACCGTCGAAGGCAGCACGCACCCCGTGACGGCCACCGCGCCCGCCGAACGCCCGGTCACTCTGGGCATCCGCCCGGGCGACCTGCGCCTGCAGCCCCAGGGTCTGGCCGCTCGGGTTCTGTATGTCGAGGAACTCGGCGACCATGCCATCTTGAATGTGCAGGCGGGCCCCACTCGCCTGAAGGTCAAGGTCAACGGCCTGTCCCCCGTGAACGAGGGCGACACCGTGCACCTGGGCTTTGAGCCCGAGGCCGCCCACCTCTTTGACCCTGCGGGCCTGCGCCTGGCCTGAACCGATCGTCCCCTGGAGAAGCTATGAGCAAGCGACCCAATATTCTTCTGATCCTGAACGACGACATGGGCTACTCCGACATCGGCTGCTACGGCGGCGAGGTCGCGACCCCCAATCTCGATCGCTTGGCCAATAACGGCCTGCGCTTCACGCAGTTCTACAACACCGCCCGCTGCAGCCCGTCGCGTGCGTCGCTGCTCACAGGCCTGCATCCGCACCAGACCGGCATCGGCATCCTCACCTACGACTCGGGCCCCGAGGGCTATGCGGGCAACCTCAATCAGCGCTGCGCCACGATCGCCGAGGTACTCAAGACAGCAGGCTATCGCACCTACCTCAGTGGTAAGTGGCATGTCTCGAGCAACCTGACGCAGCCCACCGACTCCTGGCCGCGCCAGCGCGGGTTCGACGAGTTCTTCGGCACCATCATTGGCGCGGGCAGCTTCTACGATCCCAACACCCTCACGCGGGGCAACGACAACGCCGAACACGAAGCGCGCGAGCCGGGCTTTTTCTACACCGACGCCATCAGCGACGAAGCGGTGAAGATGCTGCGCACCCACCACCAGCAGCATGCCAGCGCCCCCTTCTTTCAGTACGTGGCCTACACCGCCCCGCATTGGCCGCTGCATGCGCACGACGAAGACATCGCCCGCTACAAGGGCCGCTTCGATGCGGGCTGGGACACCCTGCGCGAGCAGCGCCTGGAAAAACTCGTGCGCTGGGGCATCCTGGACGCCAAGTGGAAGCTCACCGACCGCGACCCCAGCCAGCCGGCCTGGACCGAGATCGAACACAAGGCCTGGCTCGCCCGCTGCATGGAGGTGTATGCCGCGCAGATCGACCGCATGGACCAGGGCATCGGCCGCATTCTCGACCAGCTCGAAGCCGATGGCGAACTGGAGAACACCCTGGTGATCTTCCTGGCCGATAACGGTGCCTGCGCCGAAGACATCCCCGAGAACGTCACCATCGACGAACTCGTGAACAAGCTGATGATCGCGCGCTCGCACACCCGCGACGGCGCCGTCGTGCGCTTTGGCAACAACCCCGACCTCATGCCGGGCGCCGAAGACACCTACCAAAGCTACGGCACGGCCTGGGCCAATCTGTCCAACACCCCGTTTCGCTTGTACAAGCACTGGATCCATGAGGGCGGCATCTCCACGCCGTTGATCATGCATTGGCCAAAGGGCATCGCCCAGCGCGGCGAGATTCGCCACACCCCGGGCTACCTGCCTGACATCATGGCCACCGTGCTCGATATCTCGGGCGTGGCGTATCCGCAGTCGCTGGGGGGGCGCTCCATCTTGCCGCTGGAGGGCCATTCCTTGCAGCCCGCATTTAAAGCCGACCTCGAACAGCGCCCGCCGATGTTCTGGGAGCACGAGGGCAATAGCGCGGTGCGCATCGGCCGCTGGAAGCTGGTGCGCCAGCACGGCAAGGCCTGGGAGCTCTATGACATGGTCGAAGACCGCACCGAGCTGCACGATCGGGCCGCCCAGCACCCCGATCGCGTGGCCGACATGACCCGCCAGTACGAGGCCTGGGCCCAGCGCTGCGGCGTGCTCGATCGCGAGAAAGTCGTTGCCCTGATGCGCAGTCAGGGCGTCACCCGCGCCTTCTGGGAAGACGAGTGAGCTGCTGCGTCCCGGCCTGGGCGCTGCCCATGGCCTGGCCCGGGTTCGAAGCGCCGACTCCCTCGGCATCGGTTTCTGCAGCCTCGGTGGCTGCAGCCGATGCGGCGCGCCCGCACCTGGTGTCGCTGCCCGGTGGCCGTTTCATCATGGGCAGCGATACGAAAGAGGGCTTTGCCGAAGACGGCGAAGGCCCTGCGCGCGAGGTCGAGGTCTCGCCCTTCTCAATCGGCGAGACCACTGTCACCAACCGCGAATTTCGCGAGTTCGTGCGCGCCACCCACTACATCACCGACGCCGAGCAGGCGGGCACGTCCTTCGTGTTCTATCTGCAGGTGGACCCGCAGCGGCGCGCCGCGATGCGACGCATCTCGCGCGAGCTGCCCTGGTGGCTGGAAGTGGAAGGCGCCTGCTGGCAGCGCCCGCAGGGTCCCGGCAGTGGCATCCAGGATCTTCTGGATCATCCGGTGGTGCATGTGTCGTGGACCGATGCCACCGCCTATTGCGCGTGGGCGGGCCTGCGCCTACCTACCGAGGCGCAATGGGAATATGCGGCGCGCGGCGGCCTGGTGCAGGCGCGTTATCCCTGGGGCAATGAATTCGAGCCCGGGGGGCAGCGCCGATGCAACACCTGGCAGGGCGTCTTCCCCGCGCAGCCACTCCCCGGCTGGACGCCCGGGCCAATGGCCGCACGCAGCTTCGAGGCCAATGGCTATGGCCTCTATCAAATGGTCGGCAATGTCTGGCAATGGTGTGCGGACGGCTTCAGTCCGCGCTACCACCTGGAGACCGCTTTACGCGATCCCCGAGTCGATGCGACCACCGGCCAGCGCGCGCAGCGAGGCGGCTCCTTCCTGTGCCATGCCTCGTACTGCGACCGCTACCGCGTGGCCGCACGCGCGTCCAACGCGCCCATGTCGGCCACCAGCCACTGCGGGTTTCGCGTGGCGGCGGATGCAGGCGCGGGGCTTACGCAACCCGGAAACCGCGCGGACTAAGGGATTCCCTGCGGATGAGGCCTTTTCTCCTGGGGTAACATGACTTTTTCCTAGCGATCACTCCCTCCATTCGCGTCATGCCCTCCAGCAAAAAAGAAAGCTCGCTGCTTTATTTCAAGTTCCTCAACCTGGTGGCGGCCACGCGGCGCTTGCCTGGCATCCCCGAGATCGATGCGGTGGAGGACCGAATCCTGGCGTTCCTGGCCCGCTCCTGGTATGCGGGTGAGCGCATCAGCGTGGTCGAGGCCATGAACGGCATGCCCGAGATTTCGCCGTCCACCGTCCAGCGCCGCCTGAAGGCGCTGCGCTTCAAGGGCTTGCTGCAGGTCGAGAACGACCAGCAAGACAACCGCCTGAAGTACGTACAGCCCACCGAGCTGTCCATGCGCTATTTCGCGGCCCTCGGGCAGTGCATGCGCAAGGCCCAGACCGACTGAGTCCCCGCGCGGTCTGATGCTCTCGGCGCCGCCCCGCCAGGGCCCGTCTTCTGTTCTTCACTTCTTCGCTGGCATGGCGGCCGTCGCCTTGCTCTATGTGCTCGTCTTCAAGCTGAATGCATGGCTGTTCAGCGTGGCCCGGGTCACGGATCACATCAGCTGGATCTTCTTGCCGGCGGCGATCCGCATGCTGGCTGTGATGTTGCTGGGCTGGGCCGGGGTGGCCGGCCTGTACATCGGCTCCCTGTCCTTGCTGGGGTCGATGTTTGAATTTGATCCGGTGGGGGCATTGATCGTGGCGGGTCTGTCCTCGGTGCCCTGTCTCATTGCGGCGCGCTTGGTGCAGCGCCTGCTCAAGGTCAGCAGCGATCTCGCCGGGCTGACCGGACGCCAGCTGCTGATTTTTGGCCTGGCGGGTGGCTTCCTGAGCAGCATGGGCCACACCCTGTACTTCGCCTATGCCGCCCAGAGCCTGGCGCCAGTGGAAGGCTTTCTTCCCATGTTTGTTGGCGACACCCTGGGCACCTTCATCGTGTTGTATCTGGGCGCCTTGATACTCAATTGGGTGTTGCCGGCTGACAAGGGAGATTGAGCGATGGGCATCTGGATCGAACTGGGCGTTTTTTTACTGGTCTTCGTGTTTGCGGCTTGGCAGTTCCACGACCTGCGCAAGGCGCGCGCCGAGCGTGAAGCCCGCGAGGCCCGTGAGCGCTCCGAACGAAAAGACGAAACGCCCTAGCGACCCGCCGCGCCTAGACGTGGCTGCCTCGTCGGTCTTCGCGCCTCAATCCCGGGTCACGCGCAGCAACTCTTCGCGCGAGGTGATGCCCTCGCGCACCAGGCGCTCGCCATCGGCCTGCATCAGCGTCATGCCTGCGGCGATCGCCACGTCGCGGATCTGACTCTCGGCAGCGCGGTTATGAATCAACCCGCGTACCGACTCGTCCGCTGTCATCAGCTCGAACACGCCCGTGCGCCCGTGGTAGCCGGTACGCCCGCACGCCTCGCAGCCCGCTCCCTGGCACGGCACGCACAGCTTGCGCACCAGGCGCTGGGCCAGCACCCCCAGCAGCGAGGAACTCAAAAGAAAAGGCTCTACGCCCATATCGGTCAGACGCGTCACCGCGCTGGCGGCATCGTTGGTGTGCAGCGTCGCCAGCACCAGGTGGCCAGTGAGCGAAGCCTGGATCGCGATCTGCGCGGT